>JBOICL010000123.1:0-19063 GCA_050740055.1 Stenotrophobium sp. | reverse complement strand
ACTGGCCGCCGGTCATCGCCAGGTAGACATCCGCGAGCAGGCGCGCATCGAGCAGCGCGCCGTGCAGGTCACGGTTGGAATTGTCCACGCTGTAGCGTTTGCATAGCGCATCCAGGCTGGCCTTCTGCCCGGGATGCATGCGCCGCGCCATCGCTAGCGTATCGGTGATCTTGCAGACTTCACCGAGCTTCTGCCGATGCCCGGCAAGCTCGAATTCGCGGTTGAGGAAGCCCACGTCAAAGGGCGCATTGTGGATGATCACTTCCGCGCCTTTGAGATAGTCCCATAGCTGTGCGGCAATCGCGGCAAACAAGGGTTTGCTGGCGAGGAAGTCGTTGCCGATGCCGTGCACTTGCTGCGCGCCCGTGTCCACGCTGCGTTCGGGATTCACGTAATGATGAAAATCGTTGCCGGTGAGCCGGCGATTCATCATTTCCAGGCAACCGATTTCGATGATGCGATGCCCCTGCTCGACTTCAAGGCCGGTGGTTTCGGTGTCGAGGATGATCAGGCGGCTCATGCGTGTTTCCTTGCGAAAAGTTCTTCGATAGCCTCATTGGCCAGGCGATCCACCGCTTCGTTGCCCGGATCGCCCGTGTGGCCCTTGACCCATTGCCAGTGGATTTTGTGGCGCTGCGCGGCGGCATCGAGACGCTCCCACAGGTCCTGGTTCTTCACCGGCTTCTTGCTGGCCGTGCGCCAGCCGCGCGCCTTCCAGGCCGGCAGCCATTCGGTCAGGCCGGTCAGCAGATATTTGGAATCGGTACGCAAGGTGATTTCACAGGCTTCGCGCAGGCTTTCCAGGGCGGCGATGGCCGCCATCATTTCCATGCGGTTGTTGGTGGTGGCGGCCTCGCCGCCCTTGAGCGGCTTGCTGCGGCCGTTATATTCCAGCAGCGCGCCCCAGCCTCCCGGCCCCGGATTGCCCTTGCAGGCACCGTCGGTATGGATCGTGATTTTTTTCACGCTTCGGTTTCTTTGAAGGAACTCGCGGTGGAACGAACCTCGGAAGCCGACACGCCGATCAGCGGGCGCACCTGCGCGCGCTGTGCGCGGCCCACCAAGTTGACCGGCGTCACGCGCTTGCGCGCGGCCAGTAGATACGCTTCCGCAAACGGGTGAAGCATGCTGGCCGGTTCAAAGGCATCGCCGTCGGAACGCGGCCCGGTCCACGGAAACCCGGCGCTGTAGCGGCGCACTTCCATCACTTCCAGGTCGAGCAGTTCCAGCCAGTCGCAGATGCGGCCCGCCGCGTGGAACCGCGCACCGGGCGGGAACGCGGGATAACGCAGGCCCAGCCACTGCCGCAGTCCCCAGCCGCCCCAGGGATTGAACCCCAGCACGAACAGGCGGCCGCGGTCGGTAAGCACGCGATGAACCTCGCGCAGCACCGACTGCGGGCTGCGCGCGAACTCCAGTGTATGCGGCAGCAGCACCGCATCCACGCTTCTGGTCAGAACCGGCAGATGTTCCGGTTCGCTCAGTGCCTGCGCGCCGAGACCCGTCACCGTGCCGATCACGGCGTTGTGCAGGGTTTCACAGGCCCTGAGCAGTTCGCCGTTGCGCCCCCAGCTACCAACCTGCAGGACATGGCGACCGAACACTTCCGGCAGCATGCGGCGCAATTCGCCGGCTTCCAGCGACAGCAGCTCCCGGCCGCGCGGCGAACGCATCCACAGCTCCAGCGTGTGCTGGTTGAACGGCCGCCCGCCCTTGCGCTTGTACGACTGGCTCATGCCGGTTTGACGGTTGCGGATTTCATACTCACTATCTTAGCGATGTTGACCGTGACCGCCATCCCCGCCTTCCTCGACAACTACCTATGGCTGCTGTCGGACGGCGCCGCGGCGGCGGTCGTGGACCCTGGCGACGCTAAGCCCGTGCTGGCCCTGCTGCGGCAGCGGCAACTGCGGCTGGACGCCATCCTGATCACCCATCATCACCCCGACCACACCGGCGGCATCGCCGAACTGCTGCGCGCGTTCCCGGTGCCGGTTTACGGGCCGCGCGCCGAGGCGGACCGCATACGCGGGCTCACGCAACTTCTAGCCGAAGGCGACAGCGTCACGGTGCTGGGCCAGGAATTCCGCGTGCTGGCCGTTCCGGGCCATACACTGGGACATATCGCCTACCTCGCGCCCGGACTGCTGTTCTGCGGCGACACCCTGTTTTCAGCGGGCTGCGGACGCCTGTTTGAAGGCACGCCGCAACAGATGCACGCCTCGCTGGGCCGCCTCGCCGCGCTGCCCGGCGGCACACGGGTCTACTGCACGCACGAATACACGCTGTCCAACCTCGCCTTCGCGGCGGCGGTGGAACCGCATAACACCGCGGTCGGCGCGCATCTGGCAGAAGTCCGGCTGCGGCGCGCAAGCGGCGAACCGAGCCTGCCCAGCACCGTGGCGCAGGAGCTACTGATCAATCCTTTCCTGCGCACCGGTAACGCGGACGTGATCGAGGCCGCAAGCCGCTGGTGCGGGCGGTCGCTCAATTCGCCCGAACAGACCTTTGCCGAACTCCGGCGCTGGAAAGATGGCTTCCGTGCACCTACGCCGCCATGAAACGGCCACCCGCTCAAGCGGTTTTTTCTTCATGTGACGTTACTTATCATTAATATATATATATATATTAATATAATTAAAAACAGTATCCTATTCGTTATGGTGGCAAGCGGGTGCCGGCACGGTGCCTGCCCGAAGGGCAATGAGGCGGAAATGGGGAAATTCAACAAACGATTCTGGTGCGCGGGGGTGCTGGCTCTTTGCCTCGGCTGGCTGGCGCTGCCAGCCGCCGCCTCCGACAGCGGCACCGACACCACGATCTGGCCGCGTCTGGCCAAGGGCATGACGCTGACCGACGACACGCGCCCCGAAGTGCGCAAATGGGCGCGCTATTACGCACACCGCCCGCGGGCGCTCGAAGGCATGATGATCCGTGCGCGCCCGTATTTCTGGCACATCGTCCAGGCCGTGGACACGCGCGGCATGCCGCTGGAAATCGCGCTGCTGCCCGCGGTGGAGAGTGGATTCAAGGCCGGCGCGCGCTCACCGCAACAGGCGCAGGGCATCTGGCAGTTCATGCCCGCCACTGCGCGCCTCTATGGTCTGCGTGAAAACGCCAGTTACGACGCGCGCCAGGATCCGCTGGCCAGCACCGATGCGGCGCTGCACTATTTGCAAGGCCTGCATGCCCGTTACGGCGACTGGCTGCTCGCGCTGGCAGCCTACAACGCCGGCGAGGTGCGCGTGACCGAGGCCATGCACCAGGGCGGCACCAACGATTTCTGGACGCTCGATCTGCCGCAGGAAACACGCGCGCACGTCGCACGCCTGCTCGGTCTGGCGCTGGCAATCCGCGAACCGCACCGCTACCGGCTGCGCCTGCCGCGCATTCCGGACAGGCCCGTCACCGACGCAGTGCGGCTCGACACGCCGATCAACCTGGCGCAGACCGCCAAAGCCGCAGGCTTACCGCTGAACGCAGTGACCTGCTACAACCCGGGCCTGAAAAATATTGCCGACACCTCGTCACGGAAAACGCTGCTGCTGTTGCCCTCAGACGCCGCGCGCCTGCGCGAACAACTCGCGCGCCAGGCCTTCGCTCCTGGCAGGAACCTGGCCACGGCAGCCGCCGTCGCCGCCGTTCCGGTCAAACATGTGCACATCGTGCGCGCAGGCGAAAACCTCTGGGGACTGGCGCGGCGCTACCAGACCAGCGTCAGGCAACTGCGCGAGTGGAACGAACTGGAGACGGTAAGCCTGCTCAAACCGGGCCAGAAACTGCGTATCGCTGCCCTGCAATAGGCTCCGTTTGTCGCGCGATTGTCAACGCTGATTCATCTGACAGCTTTGCGCCGCTCTGATTTGCTAAACTCGAATCGAAATTAACACCGAACAATTCCAGCATGCCCCTGAACCCGTGCCGCGAGGCCGTCAGAGTCCTTGTTTTCGCCGCATCCCTGGCCAGCGCCGCCGCCGCGCAGGCCGCGCCGCCGCAACCCGCCGCGCCGGACGAAAACGCGATCAAGCTGGACCAGGCCGAGCAAGGCATCAAGGATGAAGTCCTCAAGTTCAACGGCGATGCCGAGCGCGTCGAGCAAAATGCCCTGTACCCGCCCTACAGCCGCGCGGACGTGTTCCTCGGTGTGCGCGTAGGCGCGCTGCTGATTCATGAAATCAGCATCACCATCGATAACGGCGCACCGCAAAAGCTCAGCCTCGCCAGCAACGAGGGCAAGGCGCTGCTCGGCAGTGGCAACCTGGTGCGGTTGCTGCGCACAAACCTCGATCCAGGCCCGCATCGCATACGCGCGGAATTCACCGCGCAGTTTGCCGACGCCAAGCCTAAGGCGGCACTGCTCACCGGCCACTACGAAGCCCTGTTCGACAAGGATTACGGCCCCACCGCCCTGGAACTGACCCTGGCCCGCGCCACGAGCCTGTCCAAGCCGGGTCTGTCGCTGCGGCAATGGAGGCCCGCGCGATGAACCGCCTGCACCTGCTCGCCATCGCCATGCTGCTGACGCCCGCGGCCCATGCCGCGGAAACCTACCTGCCCGGCTCGGTGGTCGATCCGAATCTGCGCGAATCCACTTATCTCACCGATGACGACCGCAGCTTCTCCGCGCTGACGCTGCTGCTGGGCATCGGCGCGCAGGACGACACCACCAAGCTGCCGCCAGCCGAGCAATGGCAGCTCGAGGAAACCTATCTGTCCTTCGGCATGGCGGACAAGGCCGAGGCCATCCTCAGCCATCTCGCCGCGATCACCGGCGACCATCAACGTCTCGCGAAAGATCACTTGCGCCTCGCCGAGTTCTATTACCAGCGCGGCTATCTCGACCGGTCGCACGATCTGCTTGAGCGCATGCGCGGCAAGCTGCCGGGTGCGCTGTTCGAGCAGTGGCAGGATTTGCTGTCGCGCGTCCTGATGGCCAAAGGCAATTACAGCGGCGCGGCAGATGTACTGACCAAGCCCGACAACGCCAGCAAGCAGTCGCCCTACACGCGCTACAACCTCGGCGTCGCCCTGATCAACTCCGGCCACGATGCGCAGGGCCGCGACATCCTCGACCACATCGGTCGCATGCGCGTGCTGACGCTCGACGACCTCGCGCTGCGCGACAAGGCAAACCTCACGCTGGGCTGGCATTTCCTGCACGACCAGCTCGGCGGCAGCGCGGCACCGGTATTCGAGCGCGTGCGCAGCGCCGGCCCGTTCTCCAACCGCGCTCTGCTTGGCCTCGGCTGGGCGGAATTGGCAGCGCGCGGAAAACGCCAGGCGCACAAGGACATCGACGAGGATTTAACCAACGATCCTTTCACTAGTTTTTCTTCCCTCGGCGTACTGCTGCGCCCCGGATTCCTTGATCGTGATGTGTTCATGCGCGCCGGCCTGCGCACTTTCCGGCTCGGCAGCATCTCCAGTGACGAGCAGACTTCGCTGCGGCGCGCGCTGGCGGCTTGGGTCGAACTGATCAACCGCGATCCGATGGACCCGGCGGTCAACGAGGGCTGGCTGGCAATCCCCTATTCGCTGGACCGCCTCGGCGCGCATACCGAAGCGTTGCAGTATTACGAACAGGCGATCAAGAAACTGGAAGCGAGCCGGCAGCGTGCGATCGCGGCCATGACCTCGATCCGCCAGGGCCGCATGGTCGAAACCATCGTGCGTCGCGACATTGATTCCGAGGCGGGCTGGAACTGGGTCCTGCACGACCTGCCGGATGCGCCGGAAACTTACTACCTGCAGGATTTGCTCGCCGAACATCCGTTCCAGGAAGCGCTGAAGAACTATCGCGACATGCTCATGATGGAACGCAATCTCGACAGCTGGAAACAACGCCTCGACACGCTGGCCAACACCTACAAGAACGCGGACCGTCCCGCGGTCGCGCCGGAAATCCTGTTCAAGCGCGCCACCGCCGGCTGGACGCCGCCGTGGCCTGGTCCCGCGATCAAGCTGCGCACGGAAAATACGCTAGGCACGCCTGGCAGCTACGACGCAAAACTCGCGCCCGCTGCATCCACGCCAGTGCAACTGACCTTGGGGGCGGCCACGCGCTTTGATGGCGAATGGGAACAGATCCAGTCGCTGCAAACCCGTGCAGATGCCCTGCGTCCGCTGGTAGCCGATATGGCCAAACAGCAGTCCAAGCTGCTGCAGGACATGGCAACCAAGGAGCTTGAGGGCCAGGAAAAAGAAATCGAGAAATACCTGGTGGAGGCGCGCTTCGCATTGGCGCGGCTCTACGACCGGCAGATGAAAGGTCAGCTCAATGATAAGTAGAAAACTGCCCTTTGCCCTCACACCGATTCTGTTTGCGCTGCTGTCGGCCTGCACACCGGCGGTGGTCAGGAACGCCGCGCCGCCGATCGGTACACTGAACCTCAAGGCGCCGGACAAGGACGTGCTGCCGATCATTCCCTCGGAACCGATCGCGGCTGATCCGCAAAAAGCGCTGGAAAACTATCGCGAACTGCTGAAGCTGAAACCGGATACCGAAACCAGGGCCGAAGCCCGGCGCCGCCTTGCCGATCTCCAGGTTGAGGTCGAAGACGCGCGCGGCAACGGCGCAGGCAGCGAAAAACCGCTGCAGGATGCAATCAAGCTGTACAACGAGATGCTGTACTCGAATTCCACCGACAAGCACAACGATCGCGTGTTCTACCAGCTCGCCCGCGCCTACCAGAACAACGGCCAGACCGACGCGGCGATCGACAGCTTGGAGCACCTCACGCGCGACTACCCCGATTCGGAACTGGCCGGCGATGCGCATTTCCGCCGCGGCGAACTGCTGTTCTACAAGAAGCGCTACGCCGAAGCCGAGGCCGAATACAAGACCGTGGCCGATCTTGGCGACAAGACACCGTTCTTTGAACCGGCGCAGTACAAGTACGGCTGGTCGCGCTTCAAGCAGTCCAACTACGAGGGCGCGCTCGACGTCTTCATCAAGATCCTCGATCGCGAACTGCCGCCCGGCAAGTTTTACAGCGTCGATGACGCGCTCAAGGGCGTGGCCAAGGCCAAGACCGACATGGCGCAGGACTCGCTGCGCGTGGCCAGCCTGTCGCTGGTGGCGATGGGCGGCGGCAAGGCCCTCAACGAATATCTGGCGAAGCACGGCGATCCGCGCTTCTATCCGCTGCTCTATACGGCGCTGGGTGAGCATCTGCTCAGCAAGCGCCGTTATACCGACGCTGCGCAAACCTATACCGCGTTCATCGAGCGCTATCCCGGCGACGAACTGGCTCCTGCATTCCAGTCGCGCGTGATCCAGGCCTACAACGACGGCGGCTTCAACGACCTGGTGGTGAAGGAGAAGGAGCGCTACGCCGCCACCTACGACCCGGCCGCGCCCTACTGGGCCGGCAAACCCGCCACGCCCGAAGTGCTGGCCGAACTGCACAAGCACATGGGCGATCTCGCCAAGTACTATCAGGCGCTTGGCCAGCAGGACATGGCCAAAAACCAGGCCGACTTCCTGACCGCGGCACGTTGGTACGAACGCATTATCGAGGTCTATCCCAAGGATCCGCAGATCGCCGAAACCAACTTCCTGCTCGCCGACTGCCTGCTCAATGGCGGCAAGACACTGGACGCCGCGCAGGAATACAGCCACACCGCCTATGGCTACCCGGCGGGCAGCCGATCCGCAGACGCAGGCTACGCATCGGTGCTGGCCTACGAGAAAAACACCAAGGAAGTTCCGCCCGATCAGCGCACGGCGGCGCTGCGCCTGTCCATTGATGCGAACAAAAAATTCGCCGACACCTTCCCAGACCACCGCGAAGTCGTACGTGTGCTCACGCGCACGGCGGAAAACCTTTATGAACTGAAGTCCTACGACGAGGCCATCAGCGCCGCCGCGCGCGTGCTCAAGTGGCCGCGCGAGGTGGACTACACACTGCGGCGTTCGGCCTGGAGCGTCACCGCCGATTCGCAGTTCGCGCAGAAGCACTTTGCGCCGGCGGAGGCTGCCTATACGGAAGAACTCAAGCTCACGGCCGCGCAGTCGCCCGGCCGCGCGGAAATCGTCGAGCAGCTCGCCGCCTCGGTTTACAAGCAAGGCGAGGCAGCGCGCGACGCCGGCAACCTGCGCGCCGCCGCCAGCGAGTTCCTGCGCGTGAGCAAGGTCGCGCCGGAATCCAAGATCGTGCCGACCGCCGACTACGACGGCGCCGCCGCGCTGATCAAGCTCGAAGACTGGCCCGCCGCCGAGTCGGTGCTGGAGTCTTTCCGCAGCCGCTATCCGGATAATCCGCTGGCGGCGGACGCGGAGAAGAAACTGGCGGTGGCCTACCAGAAGGACAACAAGCCGCTGCAGGCCGCGCAGGCTTTCCAGCGCATCGCCGCGCGCAGCAGCGAGACCGTAGACATCCGCCGCGAGGCCGCGTGGCTGTCGGCTACGCTCTACGACCAGGCCAAGGCCCCGGCCGAAACCGAAAAGGCCTACGCGGATTACGTCAGCAACTATCCGCAGCCGCTAGCGCGCGCAATGGATGCGCGCAGCCGCCTGGTGGAACTCAGCAAGACGCGCGGCGACAGTACGCAACAGGCGCACTGGATGCGCGAGATTGTGGCCGCCGACGACAGTGCCGGTGCACAGCGCACCGATCAGATGCACAGCGAGGCCGCACACTCCAGCCTTGAACTGGCGCGCAGCGCCGCCGCGGACGTCAAGCAACTACGCCTGAGCGCGCCGCTGGCAAAGAGCGTGCCGAAGAAGAAAGCGGCGATGGAGGCCGCGATCCAAGCGCTGAACAAGGCGCTCGGCTATGGCTACACCGATGTCACCACCGCCGCGACCTATGAACTCGGCGCGCTGTACCAGGACTTCGGCCAGGCTATGACCGACTCCGACCGCCCGGCCAAGCTCTCCGGGCTTGAACTCGACCAGTACAACCTGTTGCTGGACGAGCAGGCCGAGCCGTTCACGGAGAAAGCCATCCAGACCTACGAGACCAATCTGAAACGCATCCCGCAGAACGTCTACGACGACTCAGTCGCCAAGAGCTACCTCGCGCTGGTGAAACTCGCCCCGGCCAAGTACGCCAAGCTTGAGAAGAGCGAGGACATCTATGCAACGCTTAAGTAACGCGATCATGACCTCGCGGCGCTTCGCACCAGCACCGGCGGCGGTCATGCTGCTGGCGGCGCTTGCGCTGTCGGCGTGCAGCCTGCTGCCCAAGCGTACGGGCAGCCTTCCGGTCAAGCCGGCGCAGGCCGCGCAGCAACCGACCGCTAACACTCCGCTGGCCGCCAAGAACGATCCGGACGCGCGCTTCAAGGCGGCGCTGGACCTGATGAAGCAGAAGCAGAACCCCGATGCGGAAAAAGCCTTTGCGGAGCTGGCGAAGGATTTCCCGCAATACTCCGGCCCGTTCACCGATCTCGGCATCCTCTACGGCCGTTCCAACCGCCGCCCCGAAGCGCTGTCCAGCTTTTCACGTGCGGTGGCGCTGAACCCGCAGAACGCGGTGGCCTGGAACTGGCTGGGCGTGCTGTACCGCCAGTCCGGCAATTACGCGCAGGCCGAGCAGGCGTACAAGAAAGCGCTGGCGATCGCGTCGGACAATGCCGCTGCGCATCTGAATCTCGGAATTCTTTACGACGAATACCTGAAACGTCCGGCAGACGCCCTGCCCCAGTACAAGGATTATCAGCGCCTCGGTGGCGCGGACGACCTGCGCGTGCTGGTGTGGGTTGCGCAGATCGAGAAATCGCAGGCCGATGCCGCCAAGGCTGCGCCTGCGGCCGCGCCGAAGCCGCCGGTAGGCCCCGCGCCCAAGGCACAACCCGCGAAGAAAACCTCATGAGGACTTTATTTTTGCTCACGGTTTTGGCATTGTCCGCGCCCGTGTTCGCGCAGGACGGCGGCAAGGCGGCTGCAAAAACCGCCGGACCCGCGTCCGCCGCCACGTACCCGGACGAAATGCCGGCGCTGGATACGGCGCACGCCGCGGACAAAGCGGGCGCGGGCAAGGCGCCTGGCGAAGCCGGCACGACCATCATTGGTGACAACAACGAGTCGCCCATCGGCCTGTACATCACGCCATGGCGCAACTCCTCTGCGGAGAAAGATTACGACCGCCCTGCGCGCCTGCTGCAGGAGCAGATGCTGCCGTTAGACCCGGGCGTCTTCACGCGACAGGTGCAGTACTACGATGCGCTGAGCGCCGCGGCGAAGAAAAAATCGGCTCCGCCATGAAACACAACCCCGCCCGCTCTTGCATTCCGGGCAGACCTATTTGTTATTTTTAATTTGACTTATTATTTATAGTTTAATATTTTTTAACAGGCAGTTCCGCATCAAGCGCCGAGCGGGCGCGAAGACCTCGGAACCGTCACCGCTTTGAACCATTGACCCTGCCGTCACCTGCGGCAGGCAACACGAGAGGATGGCAGCATGGAATTCATTACTCACATTTTGGGCTTCTTCCAGAAGGGCGGCGCGTTCATGTACCCGATCGCACTGGTCCTTGTAGTCGGGCTGGCGATCGCCATTGAGCGCTTCTTCCTGCTGGGCAAGGCCGCGCGCGAGAATCGCGGCCTCTGGGAGCAGATCCAGCCGCTGGTCGATCAGGGCGACTTCGACGCCGCTGAACGGCTGGCCAACGATTCCGACAGTGCAGTCGGCCGCGTCTTCAGCGCCACGCTGCAACACGCCCGCGCCCACGGCGCCACGCGCGCCGAGCTGGAACTGGCCGTGGAGGAAAGCCTGATGGAAGTGACGCCGCTGATCGAAAAGCGCACGCACTACCTCGCCACGCTTTCGAATATCTCCACCCTGCTGGGCCTGCTCGGCACCGTCATCGGCCTGATCGGCGCATTCGCCGCGCTGTCCAAAGCCGACGCCGTGGAAAAGGCCGACCTGCTCTCCGTCGGCATCGCCGAGGCCATGAACTGCACCGCTTTCGGCCTGATCGTGGCGATCCCCTTCGCGCTGCTGCACTCCTACCTCCAGACCCGCGCCAACGAACTCGTGGACGGCCTGGAAGTGTGCTGCATGAAGCTGGTCAACCTGCGCAGCAGCACCGCCACGCTGCGCGCCGCCAGCCGCTGAACCCGGCCGCCGCCGCCATTTCGCCGTCGAGGTTCATCACCGGATGAAATCATCCCATCGCATCCGCCGCATGCAGCGCCATAACCGCATGCGCTCGCGCGCCGTGCACCTGAACATCGTTTCCCTGATCGACGTGTTCGCGGTGCTGGTGTTCTTCCTGCTGCTGTCCGCCTCGCTGGCGGCCGACCGCATCAGCGCGCTCGGCCTCGACCTGCCGGCGCCGTCCACGCACAACGAACAGCAGCCGCAGAAGCAGCTCACCGTGGTCATCCACCGCGACGGCCTGGTGCTGACCGACCGCCAGGGCCGCAACACCAGCATCCCCAACATTGCCGAAGGTCACGACGTGAAAACCCTCGCCGCGCGTCTCGCCGAGATCAAGCAGACCGCGCCGGGCGAGGAGCAGATCGTCCTGCTGCTCGATCCCGATGTCGCCTACAACGTGCTGGTGCAGGTCATGGACGCCTCGCGCAGCCTGCCGGCGGGCATACAGATCGGCGACAGCCGCTCGCGCGACATGTTCCCGCTGATCTCCATCGGCGACGCAGACCAGTCCGCCGCCGCGCCCGCTGCCGGAGGCAAGTCATGAAATCTCCGCGCAAGGTCCGCCGCATCGAGCGGCAGCATTCGCAAAGCGGCCGCGATGTGCCGATCAACATCGTCTCGATGATCGACGTTTTCGCGATCCTCGTGTTCTACCTGATGGCCAGCATCGCCGCTGTCGAGATGCGGCCCAACAACAAAACCCTGCAACTGCCACGGTCCAGCGCGCTGGATCATCCGCATGTCGCCACGCAGCTCCAGATCACGACCAGGGACATCCTGGTCGATAACCAGTTCATCATCAGCGTGGCCGATGCCGACAAGACCGCCGGCGAAAGCCTGCCGGGCCTGAAGGCGGAGCTGGATAAAAAAGTCAGCCTGATGCAGATGCCCGACGGCAGCGGCGTCACGCGCGGCGAGGTCAACATCCTCGCCGACAAGAACACGCCCTACTCGCTGCTCAAGAAGGTGATGAAATCCTGCGCAGACGAACGCTTCGCGCGCATCTCGCTGGCGGTGATCCAGCGCAAGTCCGGCGAGGAGCTGCTGCCATGACCTCCTTCGTCCTCACCCAGTGGGACTACGCACGCAACGCCGACCGCCGCTTCCAGCGCATCGTCAACACGCTGGTGCTGATCTACATCATCGTCGGCGTCATCATTCCGTTCATCCATCTGATCGGCCTTGAGCAAGGCGGCGGCGACAACGGCCAGATGCGTTATGCGCAGTTGATCGAACAGCGCAAAGTGCCGGTTGCGGTCAAGCAGGAAGAACCCGCACCCGCGCCGGAAAACAAGCCAGAACCGGAACCGCCCAAACCGCAGAAGCAGACCACGCCGAAACCGACCCCGGTGCCTCCGCCGCCCTCACCGCAGATGCAGATCGAACACGCACGCGCAATCGCTCAGCGCTCCGGCCTGCTGGCCATGTCGAAAGACTTCTCCGACCTGCGCAACCAGACACTGAGCACGCCGGACAGCGCCCTGCGCCAGAGCGTCAGCCCGAGTGCGGGCGGCGGCGGTGTCAGCAGCAGCGATGCGGCTGCGTTCTCAGCTTCCGCCGGCAGCGCCAGCGGCGGCATCACCACCACCACGCCGGGCAGCGCCTCGCACCGCGCCAGCGGCACCAGCCTGGGTCAGCGCCGGACCACAACGGTGCAGAGCCCGATCGGCTTCGGCCGCGACAAGACCAAGCAAGGCCAGAACGGCGACAAGCTCATGGCGGGCCGCACGCTGGAAGAAATCCAGCTCACCTTCGACCGCAGCAAGTCCGCGTTCTACTCCATCTTTAACCGCGCCATGCGCGAAACGCCGAACATGGGCGCGGGCAAGATCATTGTCAGCCTGACCATCGCGCCCGACGGCTCGGTCACGGACTGCAAGTTGGTGTCCAGCACCTTCGGGGATGCGGGGCTTGAGAGCAAGGTGGTGGAGCGGGTGAAGCTGCTGAACTTCGGTGCCAAAGATGTGCCGTCTTTCACCTACCCGAACTACCCGATCAACTTCCTGCCGTCGTAGTATCGTCCCTGACAAGATACGCGGCATCCCTGCCGCGGCTTTCATTTAAAGCGGAGCATCGCATGGGTTTTCTCGCAGGCAAAAAGGCACTCATCACCGGTGTCGCCAGCGACCGCTCCATCGCCACCGGCATCGCCGAGGCGATGAAGCGTGAAGGCGCGGAATTGGCGTTTACCTACCAGGGCGAGCGCCTCAAGAGCCGCGTGGCGGATTTCGCCGCCGAATGCGGCTCCAAGATCGTATTGCCACTGGATGTGACTATCGACGCCGAGATCGACAACGTCTTCACCGAGATCAAGCAGCAATGGGGCGGACTCGACGTACTGATCCACTCCATCGGCTTCGCGCCGCGCGAGCAGTTGCAGGGCAAGTACCTCGACGCGGTCACGCGCGAGGGCTACCGCATCGCCCACGACATCTCCGCCTATTCCTTCGCGGCGCTGGGCAAGGCCGCCAAGCCACTGATGAGCGGGCGCAACAGTGCCATGCTCACCCTCACCTACCTCGGTGCGGTGCGCGCGGTGCCCATGTACAACGTCATGGGCCCGGCCAAGGCCAGCCTCGAAGCCAACGTGCGCTTCATGGCGGCAGAACTGGGTGAGGAGAAGATTCGCGTCAACGGCATCTCCGCCGGTCCGATCAAGACACTGGCCGCCGCCGGCATCACCGGCTTCCGCAGCATGTTGTCGAAGGCGGAAAAAGCCTCGGCGCTGAAGCGCAACGTCAGCATCGAGGAAGTCGGCAACGCCGCAGCGTTTCTCTGCTCCGACCTCGCCTCCGGCATCACCGGCGAAATCGTCTATGTCGACGCCGGCTACAACATGATGGGCATGAGCTTCGACGCCGAAGGCTGAACTAGTAGCGGTCCAGTTCGAGAAATAAACACGCCGTTCAGCCGGAGCCTGTAAGCCTGCACGATAATCACGAGAATGGCGACAGCAACGCACGCAGTTTCAATGCGTTACGAAATCATCCCCTTCTATAACCGGCGCCACATAAGCGCTGCACTACCGTCACAAAACGCAGCTAAATCAAACGGGTCCATGATAGGCTTTTCTCTGCCTGATCCGTTTCGCAAAATCAGCCGACCTTCGATAGCCGCTGCACCATGCGTGTCTGCCAGCCGGGGCCGGTGGCCTTCCATTGAGTCAGTACGTCAGGCGGTAGGCGCAGCGTAGTCAGCACCTTCGCAGGCTTCTTTGCCGGGCCGCGCCCGCGCTTCGGCTTTAACATTTCGTCGGCTAGTGCCTTCGGGAATATTTCGTGCAGAACGTCGCGGGCCGGACGCATCCGCTTGAAGTCGGCGGCGGTCAGTTCCCGCACTTCGCCTTCAGCGTCGGTGAGTGGCTTAACGGTAGAGCTGTTTTTCATGGGTCTTGCCCGCGCGGGAGTTTGCCTTACGGAAGCTGATAACCCGGATGCCGCCTTCAATGGACGTGAAGCAGAGCGCATGAAGCCGGTTTCCGAGATACCCGACCGCAACAAAACGGCGCTCCGGGTAAACGAACCGCACGTTTTCCGTGACGACGGCGGAACTGAAATCGAAGTCAGCGGCGCGCTTAAACGACAATCCACGTTCCGCGATATTGCTAACGTTCTTGGCGGCGTCGAATTCAATCTTCATCCGTAAACGTAGTTACAAAATACGAGACTGTCAAGTATTTTGTAACTACGAACTATGAGCGGTGATTTTCTCAATACAGCCTGAGAAGCCGAACCGTTAACCCATGCCGCTTACACAAAATTATGACGCCCTACCTTGGAAGCTATATTCAATCTGCAAACCTTCCTGCAACACCGGCCGCGGCCGCGTAACGATAGGCAGGTAGACATCCGCCGTGGCGCCGATGGAGAAGTGCGGTGTGATCGGCCACGAGAGCAAGGGTCCCAGGGTAACGCCGCCGCCTGATCTGACGATGGTCTCCTGCGAGTGGTCGCTATGCGTGAGTCCGAAACTCTCGCGCCAGTAATAGCCGCCGAAGCGGATCGCGCCATCCAGCGGCCCGAACAGCCGGGGCTGGTCCAGACGTAGCGACAGCGCCGCGCCGTGACCAGCCGGCTGCTGCACGCGGATCAGATCGCGCTGGAAGGCATCCTGGTTGGCAAAAGCAGCGGCGGTGACGCGATATTTGCCGAAATAGACGTAGCTCAGTTCCAGGCTGGCAAATGGCGTGAGGCGATAGCCCAGATAAGGTGCTGTGCCATAGCTATGGGTGCTGGCGGCCGCCTGCACCCCGGTGTAGCCCTTCGCCGCGAGTTCGTTTTGCACCCTGCTGCTGCCGGTGCCTGACTGCGAGAGTCCGCCGCGTACACCCAGGTAGAAAGAGTCCAGCCCGGCCGCCTGCGCCGTCCCCGCAAAGAGGACGGTGCAGGCGCAGAGAGCCGCTGCGCCGCGGCCGGTCATTGGCGGACCGCTGCCTTGATCCGGCTCCGCTGCAGGCGCAGGCCCAGCATCACCAGCATCAGCGCCAGCAGGTGCCAGTCCAGCGCGCCGCCGCCCTTGCTCTCAATCACCACCAGGTCGGCCTCGGTCACGGTGAGCACTGCGGTGGAAGGCGAAGCGAGAGTTGCGCCACCCACCGGCGAAGACAGCGTCAGATTAATCGTGTGGTCGCCGTTCACATTGCCGTCATCCAGCACCGGCACGGTAAAGGTCTTGGCCGAATTATCTCCGGCGGCCCAGTTCAGCGTGCCAGAAGCCGCGGTGTAGTTCGTCTTCGCAACGCCGGTGCCATCGCTGGTGGCGTAGCTCACCGATACCGCGCTGGCATTGCCACCCAAACGGATCACGGTGATGGTTGCCGTGCCCGCTTTCTCGGACGCCTGGAAGCTCGCGGTGCCGAAGGACAGCGTGGTCGCCACGTCAGCCTCGCTCATGGTCAGCACGGCGTTGGCGGGCGAAGCCAGCGCGGCGCCCCCGCCCGGCGCGGACAACAACAGGTTGACCGTGTGATCGCCGTTGACGACGCCGTCATCCAGCACCGGCACGCTGAAGGTCTTGACCGAAGTGTCGCCGTTGGCCCAGTTCAGGGTGCCGGAAGCTGCGGTGTAGTTCGTGCCTGCCACGCCGGTGCCGTCGGCGGTCGCATAGTTGACCGTCACTGCGCCGCTGCCGCTGCCGCTGCGGATCACGGTGATGGTGGCCGCGCCGCCCCGCTCCGTCGTCAGGTAGCTGGCCAGGCCAAACTGGATCACGCCGTTCTGTGCGTCGGCGTCGGCGATGTCCAGCACCGCCGTGGACGGTGCGGTCAAAGACGCGCCGCCGGTGGGGACGGACAGCGTCAGATTCACGCTGTGGTCACCGTCGATCTTGCCGTCGTCCAGCACCGGCACGCTGAAGGTCTTGGCGCTGAGATCGCCCGCGCCCCAGTTCAGGACTCCCGATGTGCTGGTGTAGTGGGTGCCCGCGACGCCGGTGCCGTCAGAGGTCGCGTAGTGCACCGTTACCGCGCCGTCGGAGCCATTCGCACGATCCACCGTGACCGTCACGCTGCCGCTTTTCTCGCCGGTCACATACGTCGAGGAACTGAACTGCAAGGCGCCCGGTTTGGGAACCGGCGGTGGCGGCGGAGGCGGAGCCGGTGGTGTCGGTGGTGGCGGCGTATCGGTATTGGTGACGGTGAGCACCGCCGTGTTGGGTACGCCCAGTGTCGCCTCGCCGGTGGGGGCAGACAGCGCCAGGTTGACGGTATGGTCGCCGTCCACGATGCCGTCGTCCTTCACCGGCACGGTGAAGAATTTGGTGCTGTTGTCGCCGACACCCCAGCTCAGGGTGCCGGAAGTGGCCGTGTAGTGGGTGCCGTTGATGCCGCTGCCATCGCTGCTGGCGTAGTGGACGCTCACCGCGTTTTCCGTGCTGCCGGTGCGCAGCACCGCGATCGTGGCGGTGCCGCCGTTCTCGCCCGCGGAATAATTGGCCTGCCCGAACTGCACGGCGGTTAGTGCGGGCACCAGCTTGGCGACAAAGGCTTCCGTGCCGCCGAGATTGACCGCCTGCAGGGGGTTGGCGGTGGGGAAGTTGGTGGAGCTAGTCTGTCCCGCGACATAGGCGTTGCCGGCACTGTCCACGGCGATGCCGTTGGCTTGATCATTGCCGCTACTGGAAGTCTCGCTGCCGCCGAGGTAGGTCGAGTAGACCAGCGCACTGCCGGCGGCATTGAGCTTGGCGACAAAGGCGTCCGCGCCGCCGGCATTGGCCGGTTGCAGGGGGTTGGCGGTGGGGAAGTCGTAGGCAAGGGTCACTCCGGCGACATAGGCGTTGCCGGTACTGTCCACGGCGATGGCGTTGGCTTGATTATCGCCGCTGCCGCCGAGGTAGGTGGAGTAGACCAGCGCGCTGCCGGCAGCATTGAGCTTGGCGACAAAGGCGTCCGTGCCGCCGGCATTGGCCGGCTGCAGGGGGTTGGCGGTGGGGAAGAAGGTGGAGGAGGTGTATCCGGCAACATAGGCGTTGCCGGCACTGTCCACGGCGATGCCGTTGGCCTGATCACCGCCGCTGCCGAGATAGGTGGAGTAGGCCAGCACCGGGTCGATGGTGAGGGCGCGGGCGTGGTCGTACTGCGCCAGGGCAAAGGCGATCTGGGTACCCTGGCGGCTGTGGATCAGTTTGAAGCGACCATCGACGGGTTTTCTCTGCCCGTCGATGTCCTGGTAGACCAGGGGCTTGCGCTGGATCAGCTCGCCGGTTTTGGTCTTGATGACAAGGTCGCCGCTGCTGCTGATGGCGAGCTTGCGGGCGCCTTGATAGGCGAGACGGATGTTGCCGGGATCGGCGCCGGGGGCGACGACGAAGTCGTATTCGAGTTGCTGCTGATTGCCGTAATAGACCAGATCGACACCGGGGTAGACGCTGCCGTAGCGGACCCTGGCGTATTGATCGACGCTGGTATGCCATTTGGCGGCGTCGTTGCCAATGAGGTAGTTGCTCTTGCCGGGCAAAAGTTCTTCACCGGCAACGGTGGCCTTGGGGTTGGCGCCGAGCAGGCGGGTGCGCACCACGGCAGTCTCGACCTTCTGTTTGGCGGTGGTCTTGCCGGGCAGGCCCTTGGCGGCGGTCTTGCCCTGCGACTTGCGCAGGCTCATCACCGCTTCACCGGGCGTCAGGAACAGGGCGTAGCCGGAACCGCGGGCGAGGAATTTGACCTGGGCATCGGTCTGGCCGGCGTTGGCCTCGAAGGCGATCGGCAGCTTGCCGTAATTCCCGGCGATGCGGGCCTGGTTTGCCGGAGTAACGGCGGCCATCGCGTCATTGGCCAGTATTGCGCTGGCCAAAACGGCGATGAACGCGAACAAACGAGTGATGCGATGGGCCTGGTTCATTTGATCCCCCTGTTGTTGTCTCTGCACCGTCAACTTCCCCTGTGCCAGTCAGATGGCAGCTTTGGGGCTAGGCCCAAATTGATTGTCGCCGGGGTCGCTGTCCTGGATGCAGAAGACGATGAGCACGATGACGCCTACCAGTGGCACCAGGCCGATCAGCAGCCACCAGCCGCTGCGGTTCGTGTCATGAAGCCGGCGCGCGCCCAGGGCGAGACTGGGAAGCAACAGGGCAAGCGCATAAAGAATCGACAGCAGGTGCAGGTGAATAATGCTCGCGACGACGTTCACCACAATAGTGATCCCCAAGTTGATGAGCGCGAACATCCAAAACGCTTGACGATGTGCGCGGCCGTTGAAATCGGCGTAATGCTTTTGAAGAACGTCTAAATACCAATTCATGTTTGCACTCCCCTAAGTGATGATTCTTTGCGGTAACCAACCCCGGTGATCGCTCACCGGGGCTGGAATCCCCCGCTTGAAAAACCTCAGTGCTGACTGCGCCTGCGTATGGCCGCCAGCAGCGCGGCTGCGAATCCGCTCGCCAGCTTGCGGGCGGGATTTGACCCGGTCGTTACGGTGTCTGCGCTTGCCGGCTGCGAAATGGAAAAAAGTCTGTGCT
>JBOICL010000122.1:0-7289 GCA_050740055.1 Stenotrophobium sp. | reverse complement strand
CTGAGTGAATGTTCCTAGCGGCAACGGATTCTGGCGGGACTATCATAGGTTTCCGGCTTTGTGCCGGTTCGGGAGAGGAGAAGGGGAGCGACATGAAAAATTTTACAACGAACGCGGGCACCGCCATCGCACTGGCCGGCCTGATTGCACTGGCGGGTTGCGGTCACAGCAGCGGCGTGCTGGGCATCGGAAACGGCGGCAGTGGCTCCAGTGGTGGCAGCAGCGGAGGCAGCGGAAGCGGCACTGGCGGCAGCGGCGCCAACAATCTTTTCATGAGTATCCTGCCGCCGGGCGAGAACGGCAACTCTGCGGGCGGCGTCGGCGTGCAATCGCAGGTTCCGGCGATCCAGTATCCAGCCAACTTCCGCGATCAGCTCGACATGTATCAAAACCTGGCCTTTGCCAAGTCGCCGCTGATCGCAAGTCCGGCGCAGTGCACGCCGCCGGCCAGCATCGCCGTGCAGCAGGCCAGTTCCAACCTCGCCTGCAACTACTTCAAGCACGAAGGGCTGACGCCCGATACCGTGGTGTCTAGCGTCACGCTGGCCGCGCCCAACGGCAAGAACGTGACGATCCAGCGCGATGGCTGGGACGTGCCCTTCGTCACCGGCGACGACCGCGCATCCGCCATGTATGGCGTCGGCTATGCCGAGGCGCAGGACCGGCTATGGCTTTACGACCTGTTGCGCAATGTCGGCAGGGGACAGGTTTCGCAGTTTCTCGGACCTTCTCCGATGACCTACAGCCTGGATCAGCAGTACGGCACCCAGATGGGCTACAGCGACGACGAATTGAATGCGATGGCCGCATCGGCACAGAAAAAATTCGGCACCCTGGGCGATCTGGCGATCCAGGATGTCAACGAGCTGGTGCAGGGCATGAACGCCTACATCGCCTTCCTGCAGACGCCGCAGGGCTTGAGCCAGGTTCCGCCGGAGTACGCGACGCTCGCGCTGGGCGTGCCGCCGAAATTCCCGCCGCGGAACTTCACGGTGGCGGACATCGTCATCAACGCCGCGTTGATCCAGGCGATTTTCGGCGGTGGCGGCGGCAGCGAAGGCGACAATGTGAACCTGCTGCAGGTCATCGATCCGGGTTTCGGTCCGAATTCGACCTCCGTTCCGGAACCGGCCTGCGAGTTCTGGCGCGACCTGCGCCATGCCAATGATCCGGAAAGCCCGGCCACCACCGAACTGTCCTTTGCCACACAGTCGCCGCCCACGCTCAGCGAAACCTGTCCGCATACGCTGGCACCCGGCGCCGCGATCTGGGATCCGGGCAGCTACCAGAGCCGGACTTTCCTGACGCATGTGCCGCTGGTGCCGGTGCCGGCTGCGGCCGCTGCGGCGAAGTTCGACAAGCGCACACGTCTTGCGGCAATGACGCCGAATCCGCGAATGGTGAAGGTGGCACAGGCCGTGCCGGCGCATGGCAAGACGCGGCCCGGCGCATCTACGGGCAAGTCCGTTGCCGCCAAAAAAACCATCGGCGATGTGCGCGCCGCGCTGCTGGCTCTGATCGAGCGCCAGCGCGATCACCGCACCATCTCCAACTTCATCGGCGTCACCGCGAACCAGACCCAGGACGGCCACCCCATCGCGGTGATGGGCCCGCAGACCAGCTACTACGTGCCGCAGCTTCTGTCTGAGATGTCGGTCGTCTCCAAGGGCGGCACGCCGCTGGACTTCGCCACACGGGGCATCATGACCCTGAACCTGCCCTATGTCGTGATCGGGCGCGGTTCGCACTACGCCTGGAGCGCGACCTCCGGCGAATCCGACCTGATCGACACGCGCGTGTCCTACATGTGCAACATGGACGGCAGCCCGCCATCGCGCGATCCCGGCGCGGACGGTTTCCCCAAGGCCGACGGCTACATGTTTGACATGATGGACGGCAACGGCCCGCAGTGCCGCCGCTTCTACAAGCGAACCGATACCTGGACCGCGACGACGACGCCGGCGAGCGTGGCGCTGGGCGGACCGGCCGTTCCGGATACCGTCACGCGCTACATCCTGCGCACGCATTACGGGCTGGTTTATGCCACCGCGACGGTGGGTGGCAAGCCGGTGGCGATCTCGCAGCAGCGTTCGACCTTCTATGGCGAGCTGGACACGGTGCCGCCGTTTACGCTGGTCGGCACGCATATTCCGATGAACCACACGCGCTTCAAGCAGCTGTTCAACAGCATGACCAGCACCTTCAACTGGCTCTATCTGGACGAGAACGATCTCGGCTATTACCACAGCGGTCTCTATCCCAAACGTGCCGCCGGCGTGGAAGCTGAATTGCCGGCCTGGGGCGATGGCCGCTATGAGTGGCAATCCGATGCGAACTATTTCAAGGCGCATCCGGATTTCTTCACCACCTACGGCGGCTCCGTGCCGTTCCCCAGCCGCTCGATACCGGTGGCGCAGGGCGATCCCATGAATGGCTACTTCGAGTGGCCGGACTACATGTCCCTGGCCGATCACCCGCAGGAAACCAATCCGCCCAAGGGTTATTTCGCAAGCTGGAACAACCGCCCGGCGCGCGACTGGTGGGCGGCGGACGGCAACGGCAGCTACGGGCCGATCCACCGCGTGGACATGCTGCGCAAGCGCATCATCGCGTTCCAGCAGAGCGGCAAGAAGTTCGACATCGGCAACATGATTGAGGTCATGTCCGACGCCGCCTTCACCGACCTGCGAGCGATGGAAGTGCTGCCGCTGCTGCTGCAGTTGATGCAGACGGGAACAACCGCGCTCAGCCCCGACCATCAGGCCGTGGTCACGCTGATGCAGAACTGGCTGGACCAGACCAGTTCGGCATCCTGGATCGGCCCCAGTGCGCATGACCTCGGCGGTATGCGCCGCGACCGCAGCGACACGCGCGACAGCAACGGCAACCTGATCTACGACAACCGCGCGCAGGTGGTGCTGATGGATGCCTGGTATCCGCACCTGATTAACACCATGCTGCCGCAGATGACCGCGGCAATCGCCAAGGGCGCGCCGATGCTGCAGAGCGGCTACGACGCGCCGCGCGCGCAGGGCTCGGCCTTCCAGGACGGTTTCTTCGAGCAGATGTACCGCCTGCTGGAGACTGCGCTCAACGTCCCCGGCCACACCGACTACCGCTACCTGACATGCGCCGGCAGTACCCACACCGGAAGCGTCGCGACTGAAGACTGCCGCCAGGCGGTGTTGCACGCGCTCGATCAGGCGCTCAACGATCTCGGTGGTCTCAGCAACAAGGCCGCGTGGGACGGCACGCAACTGGTCAGCGCGCAGTACGGCGCGGCGGGGCATACGGTGGAGGATTACGACGCGATCCGCCACAACGATTTCTCGCTGCTGGCGGTGCCGGCGATCCACTGGGAAAACCGCCACACCTTCCAGCAGGCCGTGCAGGTGTTCGGGCCGGAGAACGATTGAGGAATGCGGAATGGTTTAGGGCTGAACGGCCGGTTGCATCCGGCCATCGCGTCTGCGCGCCGGAAGCGTGATCCGGCGCGGCATTGCGCGCGGTTCGCGCCAATCGGACGGGGCGCCATGCAGACGCACCATCACGACGCGGTATCTGCTCTGGGCACTGAAATGTTCAGTGCTCATGGCCAAAAGATAGATGCACCCCATGGCAAGAGTCAGCAGCAGCGCGATTTCAAAGTCGCTGCCAGTCAGGATTTGATAAGTGCAAGCCGCGAATGCCGTCGAGAATGCGGCGAAGCAGGCTTGGGAAAACTTCAGGTTGGACTGGATCATTGCGTCACCTTGCAGTCATGAGAGGACTCTCCAATGAGTGCAAGGATAGATCGCTCCGCGGACGCTCTGCGCTCCGGCAATCCGTTCAAAACATGCCCTTCATCGGCGTGAAAAATACGACGCTGAACGCAGGGAATTTTGCATCACCGCCCGTCAACTGTCGGTGCACGTTCATGCAGGTGCAAGCCGGTTCATCTGCCATATGAAAGCGGTTGATTGCAGCACCCGCTCTCTTGGATTGCGTAGAGAGTTATGTTTAATATTATTTACTATAATAATATTATTATAACAATATAAAACAAAGACGAACTCCAGCAAGCAAGGAGCGGGTGCCGACAAAATGCTTGCCCGAGTCGCGGGCGGCACTCTCAATCACAAGAATCCGATTTCAGTCGTAGCGGATCAGGCTGATGTTGCGTGGATCGATGACGGTTGAAGGGTTCAGGCCGAACACTTCCATGAAGGCGTGGTCCAGATGGGCGAGATCGAAAAAGCCGACTTCATGGGCGATATCGGTGAGGGAGCGGCCCTGCGACCACAGCGAGATCGCGCGCCAGACCGCAATCCAGCGCGCGTAGTGGCTGACCGTGTTGCCGGTTTCGGCCTTGAACAGGTGGCGCAGACGCGAGGGTGAAAGATGCAGCCGCGCGGCCAGCGCCGGCAGATTCGCCTCGCCCAGCGGCAGGTCCTTGAGTAGTTGCATGGCTTTTTCCACACGCGGATCGAGCGCACTGGCGGCCGGCGGCTGGCCGGTGATGGCGACAACGACGTCGTTGAAAAATGCCGTCAGTTCCGTGGCGGTGAGGCTGCCAGCGAAGCCGCGGCGCAGCGCCGGCAGCAGCGGCGCGAAGCGCTCGAAATCCAGGGCAAGAACCGGATGCGCGCTCATCAGGGCATCGAGCGCACAGCACTCCGGCGAGTGCATGGGCAGGTCGATGATGGCGAGATCGCTGCCGATGGCGCTCAGCCGCTGACGCGGAACCTTGGGTGCTACCAGCACGGCGCGCGTGGACAATTTCACGTCGCCAGCCTCGATCTGAAAAGGCTCCGCACAAGCCAGCAGGATCGAGGCGGAAAGCCGACGGTAGGGGGAGTGCGCGCGATCCACCGCGATGCTCGGCGCCAGCAGCAGGAAGCGGCGCACGCCCAGGTAGATGGTCAGCCGCGAAAGCGTTTGTGGAACCGGGTCGCTCATGCCCCCTGCTTCTCCATTGTTCGTGCCGCAAGCCGTTTCTCTGGCCTGCTTGATGGAAATGACAGCCCCTATATACAAGCCCGGCGCGGATGACGCTCCTAAAGTTCGGCTGGGCTGACCTTGTATCACGCCCATCCGCGCGCCGTTGTGAATGACGCGCACCGTCCATCGTCAAAAACTTGGGGAGATTCTATATGCGGTGTGTTCAAGTCTTGAAGTTTGCCGGTCTGGCGTTCGTCCTGTTCGCCGGTTCGGGCTCCATTGCATCAGCGGGCTCGGCTCCGCCGGGAGTGCCGTCGCAATCGTCGGGCAACGTCAACAACTATGCCTGCGTGCCCAGCGCCGCGCACCCGGACCCGGTCGTGCTGCTGCACGGCGGCTTTGCGAACTACCAGGAGGACATCAACCTGCTTCAGGCACAGTTGGGCGCGGAGGGTTACTGCACGTTTTCCTTCACCTACGGCACCATTTATGGCTTCCCCTATGTCGGCGCCGTCGGCCCAACTGACCAGGCAGGGTCCCAGATCGCGACCTTCATCCAGGAAGTGCGCTCTGCGACCGGAGCCACCAAGGTTGACGTCGTCGGGCACTCGGCGGGCGCCTTCATGTCCCTCTACGTGCCCAAGTTTGACGGGGTTGCCTATCTGATCGGCCGGGTTGTCGCCATAGCGCCGCCTACCAAAGGCCTTGGAAGCCAAGTCCTCAATCCCTTTGCCATGTACGTCCTGCCGGGTGGACAGGCCGAACTGAGCCAGATCGAGCAGGCCGGGGGAGCAAACTCCTACGACAGTCTCGTGGTCGGCGGCGCCCCCGTGGTTGCGCTCGACAGCGGACCGATCGCCCAGCCCGGGATTACCTACACCATCATCACTTCAAAGTACGACGAGATGGTCACGCCGACGGCGGATTCGTTCGTCCACGAGCCCGGGGTCACCAACGAATACATCCAGGATTTCTGCCCCTACGATCCTGTCGGCCACATCGGCGAAGCCTACGACACCAACACATGGACGCTGGTCAGCAACGCGCTGGGCCCGGCCACAGCCACGCCCATCACGAGCTGTGCTTTCGGCGCCCCGTTCTGAAGGACGGCCCGGGCCTTGAAACTTCCGGCAGCAGTGTGGGCGGCAACCCATACTGTTGCCGGACTCAGGACGACCACCAGTGAAAGCCAGTTCCTATTTGCTGTTATTTCGCGGCATCGCTTTTGTAGCGCTGCTGCTTTTGGCTCTCACCGGCTGTAGCTCAAGCACCACGCCAACCAGCACGTCGGGTGGATCAGTGCTGTACGTCAGCGCAACGGCGCTGGCCGGTGGCGACGGCAGCCGGGCCAAGCCGTTAAACACCCTGGCTGCGGTGGAACAAGCCTCCGCGCCCGGCGACACCATCATGGTGCTGGCTGCGCCGGACACGGTTGCGCCGCTCGATGGCGGCATCGCGCTCAAGCCAGGTCAGAGGCTGCTCGGCGAGAACGACGCGAATGTCGTTGCTGGTGTATCCACGCCGCGCATCACCAACAGCAACAGCGCAGCTCATTCGGGCGATGCGGTGGATCTGGCAGACGGCGTGGAAGTCGCCAATCTCGTGATCGTCAACACTTACCGGGGCGGTATCTACGGCCTGAATGTTCCTGGAGCAAGCATCCATGACAACGATGTATCGGGGCAAAACACCTCCTGTGCCCAGGGCATCATCATTCCGCCGGACACGCTGCCCACCAATGTGCCGGGCCTCACCTTTCCCAATCCCGCGCCTCTGCCGAATGGCTGGGCCGGCATCTACGTCCTTGCGGACCAGGGCGGCGGCGATGTCTCCATTCGCAACAACGTGGTCCATGACTCGGCTTGCGGCGATGGCATCGACATCTGCCTGAGCGGTGCGGCGGTGTACTCCGTGCTGATCGACGGCAACACGGCGTTCAATCTCACGCAATCGGGACCCCTGACGGCCGACATTCTGTCGATACTGGCCGTCGGCATGCAGACCAGGAACACGTCGAAACTGACCGCGACGGTGAGCAATAACATCCAGCACGATATCGGTACTGCCAATTCCCAGACAGCAGACCCCGAGTGTGTGTATCCCAATGTTGTCGATGCTTCAACCATCGTCGCCAACATCACGAACAATCTCTGCAACAACAGCGTCGGCGGCTGGTCGGCAAACGGGCTGGAGATTCCAATGATGAACGACGGCGGCACCGCGATCATCAATGTCAGCGACAGCAGTTTCACGAATGTGACCTCCGACATCATCGAGCCGATCGCGCTCGGCACCAACCAGTATCTCGAAGTGAATCTGCTGCGGGTGACCGCCGCGCACGCGAACGGGCAGGGCGCCTCGCCGCTGAT
>JBOICL010000121.1:0-26066 GCA_050740055.1 Stenotrophobium sp. | reverse complement strand
CCTGCGCGATCATCGGCTGGATCCTGCTGCTGCCGTACTACTTCTACGTGCTCAGTTTCATCGACCCGCTGACCATCATCAAGCGCATTCACCTGAGCCTGATGCACGAGTTGCAGGACACGGCGGCCGGCAAGTACCCGATGAAAATCGCGCAGTACCGTGTCAACCAGCGCATCATCAATCTCGGCAGCATGCTGCAGCGCTCGGTGGACCGCGCCGACCGCGATGTCGCCCTCGACGCCATCCGCGCGCACACGCTGGACCTGGCGCGCGTGCGCAAGATCAAGCCGCGCCTGAGCCCGGATTTCTTCCAGGTGAACAGCGGCCTGCTGGTGGGCCTGTCGAGCGACGCCACCGAAATCCTCAGCCGCGAACATACCTGGGTGGAATACCGCATCGCCAGCCAGCTGGTGGTCGCCTTCAAGATCGCGCTCAACAAGATGCCCGACGGCGTCAGCGCATTCGTGCACGCGATCAAGACCGCGGCGCACGAGGAGGCGATGCTGCGCAACGACGAGGTCTACGGCCTGCTGGTGCGCGTGTTCAACACCTTCACCCGCGAAGCGATCAAGCAGAAGGAGAACGCGCCGGTCTATCACGTCATCTACAACTACAAGACCCTGATCCGCCGTTTGCTCATCGACCGCCCGGAACTGGTGCCGGCTCTGGTGCAGCACCTGCGCTACTACGCCGAATTCGCGCGCACGCAGGGCATGGGCTTCATCTACGAACTGGTCAGCTACGAGCTCGCGGAACTCGCCGAAATCGCCTACGAGCGCAATGCGGAAGCGGCCATCGTGCTGCTCGACGCGGTGCTGGAATTCGAGGGCGTGGAGCGCAGTGCGGGCCTGGTCAAGTCGCGCGTGATTCTCGCCGGCTACTTCCTCGAACGCGGCATGCAGGGCGAATTTGCGGCGGTGCAGGAGTCGCTGTGCGGCGTGCCCCGCCCCACGCTGGAAGCCGCGCGCATCGGCATTCTCACCACCGTCGATCCGGTGTTCTGGGAAATGACCGACCGCGGCACCAACTTCGACTATGTCGGCGAAACGCGCCGCAGCCATGCGCACGACATCTTCGGCCGCCTGCTGCGCGCCTCGACCTAAGCCCTTAGCGCAGAGGGAGCGCGGCAACCGGATGTTTTGAGTAGAATGCGCGCGCCACAGGTGCCTCGCCATAAACGACGAGGTGAAACGGGAAGCGAGTGAAACGCTCGCGCTGCCCCCGCAACGGTAAGTAGAAAGATCTGGCACACCGCCACTGGAGCAATCCGGGAAGGCGCCAGGGAAATGTCTGCGAGCCCGGAGACCGGCCTGTGTCCACCCACTGATTGCGCCGCGGGGACGCGGTGCTGGAGACACGCATGAAAACCCTGCTGCTCGCGGCCGTCCTGGCCGCTCCTTTTGCCGTTGCGTACGCCGATGGCGGCAATGATTCCAGCCCACTCCAGCTCGCTCAGAACCTTGATCCGGTCTTAGTCACCGCCACGCGCACACCGCAGCGCGAGGACGACGCGCTGGCCGCCGTCACCGTCATCACCCGCGACGAGATCGCGCAGTCGCAGGTCACCGACCTGTCTGACCTGCTGCGCTTCCAGGCCGGGCTCGACATCGGCCGCAACGGCGGCCCTGGCCAGACCACCTCGCTGTTCACGCGCGGCGGCAACAGCGATTCGACGCTGGTACTGCTCGACGGCGTGCCGGTCAATCCCGGCAGCGCGGGCGGCGCGGCGCTGCAGAACCTCACGCCGGAGATGATCGAGCGCATCGAGATCGTCAAAGGCCCGCGCGCCACCATCTACGGCTCCAACGCCGTCGCCGGCGTCGTCAACATCATCACCCGCGGCGGCGCGCACAGCGGCATCGACGTGCAGGCACGCGGCGGCAGCTTCGGCACGCGCGACGCCAGCGGCCAGTTCTCCTACGCCGGCAACGGCAATGAGCTGTCCCTGCTGGCGCAGACCGGCGCCACCCATGGCATCCCCACCTGCGCCAATTCCACGATCGACAGCGGCAACCGCCAGAGCACGGTGAATCTGCGCGGCGCCACCAGCGCCGGCGGCGCGCGGCTCGAAGCGCGCTTCTGGAACACGCAGGGCAGCACGCAATACCTGGACTCCTGCGACCCGGCTTTCGGGCTGCACCCGCTGAGCGAGAACTTCCGCAACCACGTCGGCGAAGTCGCGGTCAGCGGCCAGCCGCTGACGAAGTGGCAGACGCGCCTGGGCCTCAGTCACACGCTCGACGACATCGTGCAGCAACAGGCCAACACCGACGGCAGCCACGACTACATCACCACCACGCGGCCGCGCGTTGACTGGCACAACATCGTCGATCTTTCCGCCGCGCAGCGCCTCAGCTTCGGACTCACCGGCGCGCGCGAGGACGTGCGCGCGCTGAGCTTCGGCAGCGCCATCGACGCCGGCTACAGCCTCTACACCGGCTTCGTGCAGGACGAGATCGACGCCGGCCGCCACCACGCCCTCGTCGCCGGCAGCTATGCGCACTACAGTAGTTTCGGCGGTCACGGCTCCTGGAACGCGGAATACGGCTACGACCTGTTCGCACCTACGCGCCTGATCGCCGCCGCCGGCACGGGTTTTCGCGCGCCCAATGCCAGCGACCTCTACGGCTTTGGCGGCAACCCCGCGCTGCGGCCGGAACAGGCGCGCAACTACGAGCTGGGCCTGCGCCAGAAACTCGGCGCGCACCAGACGCTGGACGCGCGCGCGTTCCGCAGCGATGTCGACGACCTCATCATCCTGCAATACAGCGCGGCGAATAATCCCGCCGTCGATTTCGGCTTCCGCTCGATCAATATCGATCGCAGCCGCAACCAGGGCGTGGAACTCGACTACCGGCTGGAACTGGCCGCATGGTCCGCGCGCCTGGGCGCCATCAGCCAGAATCCGGTCGATCAGAGCACCCACACGCAGTTGCTGCGCCGCGCCAAGCAGTCGCTCAGCGCCAGCCTGACGCGGCATTTCGGCGCGCACTACGTCTCGCTAGCCGCGCTCGCAAGCGGCCGCCGTCCGGACATCGACGCCATCAGCGGCAGCCCGGTGACCGACGGCGGTTACACACTGCTAGCGCTGACCGGCGGCGTGCAGCTCAGCGAGCGCTTCAGCATGCAGGCGCGCATCGACAACCTGCTCGACAAGCACTACCAGACCGTGAGCGGCTTCAACCAGCCTGGCACCGGCGTGTTCGTCTCGCTGCGTTACACGGAATAGCCGCGAACATCTGAAATAGCGCACCTGCTCTGCCGGATTTGTGAAGCGGGGATGTTTAATATTATTGATATATTTTAAATTTAGTAAATATATTTAAACAGTCACATCCACGCAAATCCGCAGAGCGGGTAACGCTTTATTCCACTTCCAATTCAAAGTAAAACCAGCAGATGTCATACCGCGTCCCACAGGGACTCCCTATGGGGCGCCGGAATGACGGATGATGATTTGAATGAAATAGAAATCAAATGACACGCTGCTAAACTCGTCTCTCTTCATCTAGATCTCCCGAAAATGGGCCACCGACTCAGCAAGATCGTCACCCGTACCGGCGACCAAGGCACCACCGGCCTCGCCACCGGCGGCCGCGTCAGCAAGGGCGCGCCGCGCATCCACGCCATCGGCGAGATCGACGAACTCAACTGCCATCTTGGCGTGCTGCTCACCCATCCCCTGCCCGCGCCGCTTCGCGCCACGCTCAGCCGCGTGCAGAACGAACTGTTCAACCTCGGCGGCGAACTCGCCATGCCGCCCGCGGTGCTGATGAAAGAAGAGGATGTGCTGCGGCTCGAAGAAGACGTGACCACGCTCAACGAAACCCTGCCGCCGCTCAAGGAATTCGTCCTGCCGGGCGGCAACCCGCCCGCCGCCGCCGCCCACCTCGCACGCGCCGTCTCGCGCCGCGTCGAACGCGCGTTGTGGACGCTGCATGCGCAGGAACCCGTCAACGAACACAGTCTGCGTTACGCCAACCGCCTGTCCGATTTCCTGTTCGTTGCCGCGCGCACGCTCGCGCGCCAAGATGGCGGCAAGGAAGTGAGTTGGTCGCACTAAGCGCGGCCACGACGCGGAAATGACGTTTTACCTGGAGATTAGCCGCTTGCCGCGCGCCTGATCCAGCGCCATGCACAACTGCTCCACTCCATCCAGCATCCTCGGCGCAGCGCGTTCCAGCACCTCGGTATCCAGCGCGTAGAGATCGCCGTTCACAACGGCGGTGGCGTGCGGGAACGCGCGCCAGTAGCCGCGCACGGCGCGTGCATCGTCGCCCTGCCCGAACACCACGACATCGGGATTGGCGGCCAGCACCGCTTCCTTGCTCACCGGCGCGGCGATCTGGCGCAGGCCGGCGAAGACGTTGATGCCGCCGCAGAGCGCGATGGCGTCGCTGATCGGGCTTTGGCCGCTGACGGTGAAGGCCGGGTTGGCCTCGATCTGGTACATGACGCGCAGCTTCGGCGCATCGCGATAGCGTTCGCGCAGGGCGTTGAGGCGTTTGCTGTAGGCATCGGCAGCGGCGGTTGCTGCCGCTTGCGTGCCGAGCAATTGGCCGACGCGCAACAGCGCATCGGCCACGCCCGCAAGCCCGTTCACACTCACCGGCTCCACATGCAGGCCAAGGTCGCGCAGCCGCGCCAGCGTCTGCGGCGAGGTGCCGCCGCCCCAGGCCAGGATCAGGTCGGGCTTGAGCGCGATCACCGCTTCCAGATTGAGCGCGTAGGCGTCGCCGACATGCGGCAGCTTCGCAAGCTGCGGCGGGAAATCGGTATAGCTGACCACGCCAACCAGCCGGTCGCAGCCGCCGACGGCGCAGACCAGTTCGGCGAGATTCGGCGCGAGCGTAATGACGCGCTCCGCCGCAGTGGCCGCGCCGCACCACAGCAGGAACACCAGCAGGAATATCCGCGGCATCACTGCATCAGCGAGCCGGTGGCGAAGATGGCGAAGAACGCAAGCAGGATCAGCAGCGCGCGCAACTGCATGCGCAGCACTTCGTGCAGCGCCGCGTCGAGCGTGGCGGGCACCACGGTGGCGCCGCCAGCTTCTTCCATGCCCAGCGAGGCGGCGGGCACTTCTGCCAGCACGGCCCAGGTGCCGGTGCGCCATTCGTGCGCGTGCCGCGCGATCAACTGGCGCCAGGCCTTGAGCGCGTCGTCGAAGCTGCCGGCGAAACCGTAGAGCACGGCGGTCATGCGCGCGGGGATCCAGGCCAGCAGGTCATGCAGGGTTTCGGCGAACCTCAGCGCCTGTGTATCCGGCTCCGCTTCGTTGAACAGTCGCGGCAGACGGCTGACAAAGCGGTACAGCACAGCGCCCAGCGGGCCGAGCGCGAAAAACCACAGCAGCACGCCGAACAGCCGCTCGTGCGACTGGATGAACAGCGCGCCGATCAGGCTGCGATGGGAGGCATCGGCATGCGGGCCGCGCTGCAGCGCATGCGACAGTGTCATCATCGTCTGCGTGTCGCCCTCGGCGTGCGCGCGCAGCAGCGCATGCACGTCCTCAGCCAGGTCGCGCGGCCCCAGGCACAGCAGCAGAATGCCCGCCGACCACAGCAGGTCGATGAACGGACTGACGATGAACCCGTGCAGATACCAGACCAGCAGCAGCGGCGGCGCCAGCAGCAGCAGCGGCGCGGCCCAGGAACGCCACAGGCCCGACAGCGGCACGATGCGCATGCACACGCGCGCATAGGTCAGCACCAGCGCGGGCTGCTGCCAGAAGCCGTATTGCCCCAGCACGCGCTCCAGCGTCAGCGCCAGCAGGATGCCGATGAATGTCATGCCCCCAACTCCCCGCCCTCGGCGGTTCCCGAATCGTGTCTGTACCGCCCCCAATCGAAATGCGGGCCGGGGTCGGTCTTGCGTCCCGGCGCAATATCGGAGTGTCCCACAATGCGCTGCGGCGTGATGCGCTGATAGGCCGCGAGCACTGCCTGCGTGACCGAGCGCAGGCTGCGGTACTGCGCCGCCGTGAACGGCTGGCTGTCGCAGCCTTCGAGTTCGATCCCGATGGAGAAATCGTTGCAGCGGCCGCGGCCCTCGAACTGCGATTGCCCGGCATGCCAGGCGCGGCGGTTGAAGGGCACATATTGGGTTACGGCGCCGTCGCGGAAGATGCAGCAGTGCGCCGACACCTTGAGACTGCGCAGGGTTTCAAAATAGGGATGCGCGGAGTGGTCGAGGCGGTTGAGGAACAGGCCGTCAATCCAGCGCCCGCCGAACTGGTCTGGCGGCAGGCTGATGGCGTGGATCACCAGCAGGCTGATGTCGGCGGCATCGGGCCGCTCGTCGCAGTTGGGTGAAGCCAACTGACGCACGCCGGACAAAAGATGGGTTTGCGCATCCACCCCGATGCGGCGGGAACCCTTGCGCTTATTTGGCGTCTGAACGGTCTTCACGCTGTATATTCTCGCCGAACGTCCTGGGGAACCCCAATGAAGAACAAAACCCTGCTGATCCTGCTGTGCGCCCTTTTTGCCGGAAATGCCCTCGCCGCATCCAAAAAGTCCGAGCTGGCGGCGTTTCCGGACATCGGCATTGCCTACGAGAAGCATATCCTGCCCAATGGTCTGACGCTGATCATCCATGAGGATCACAAGGCGCCGATCGTCGCCGTGAACGTCTGGTATCACGTCGGCAGCAAGGACGAGCGGCCGGGGCGCACCGGCTTCGCGCACCTGTTCGAGCACCTGATGTTCAACGGCTCGCAGCATTTCAACGACGATTACTTCAAGGCGCTGGAGCCCATCGGCGCCACCCGGATGAACGGCACCACTTGGCTCGACCGCACCAATTTCTTCGAGAATGTGCCGACCTCGGCGCTGGACCGCACGCTGTGGCTGGAATCCGACCGCATGGGCTACCTGCTGGGCGGCATCGACCAGAAGAAGCTCGACGAGCAGCGCGGCGTGGTGCAGAACGAAAAACGTCAGGATGAAAACGAGCCCTACGGCAAGGTGGACGAGGTCATCGCCGCCAACACCTATCCCGCCGGCCACCCGTATTCCTGGACCACCATCGGCTCCATGAAGGACCTCGACGCCGCCTCGCTGGCGGATGTGCAGGACTGGTTCAAGACCTATTACGGCGCGGCGAACGCGACGCTCGTGATCGCGGGCGATGTCAACCCCGCCGACGTGCTGAAAAAAGTCGAACTGTATTTCGGCGACATCCCGCCCGGCCCGCTGCTCACGCACCGCAAGGAGTGGATAGCCAAAATGACCGGCGAGAAGCGCATGGTCATGCAGGATCGCGTGCCGCAGGCAAGGCTCTACAAGGTCTGGAACATTCCCGGCATCACCACGCAGGACTTCACGCTGCTGGACCTCGCCTCCGACGTGCTAGCCAACGGCAAGAACAGCCGCCTCTACAAGCGGCTGGTCTATACCGACCAGATCGCCACCGATGTCTCCGCCTCGGTCGGCCCTTTCGAGATCGGCTCGCAGCTCACGATCACCGCGACCGCGCGGCCCGGTGTTGACCTCAAGACCATCGAGGCGGCGGTGAACGAGGAAGTCGCGCGCTTCCTCAAGGATGGCCCGACCGCCGAGGAACTGGAACGCATCAAGACCAGCCGCTACGCGGACTTCGTGCGCGGCACGGAGCGCATCGACGGCTTTGGCGGCACGTCCTACATCCTCGCACAGGGACAGGTTTATGCCGGCACGCCGGACTTTTACAAAACCGTCCAGGGCTGGGTGCGTGGAGCTACACAGGACGACGTGCGCGATGCCGCGCGAAAATGGCTCTCCGGCGGCGACTTCGTTCTCGACGTGGTGCCCTTCCCCGATTACGTCGCCGCCACAACCGGCGCCGACCGCTCGAAAATGCCCGCGACCACCGCGCCGCCGCCGCTGAAACTGCCACCTCTGCAACGCGACACCTTGTCCGACGGACTCAAGATCGTGCTCGCCGAACGCCACGATGCGCCGGTGGTGCAGATGAACCTGATCGTGGACGCCGGCTATGCGGCCGATAGCCACGCCACGCCGGGCACCGCCAAGATGGCGCTGGCGATGATCGAGGAAGGCACCAAGACCCGCGACGCGCTGCAGATCGCGGCGCGTTCGGATGAACTGGGCGCGGACATCGGCACCGGCTCCACGCTGGATACGTCCTACATCAGCCTCAACGCCATCACCAGCCGGCTTCCGGAGTCGCTGGACCTGTTCAGCGACATCATCCTCAACCCCACTTTCCCCGAAAAGGAACTGGCGCGGCTCAAGCCGGAATTCACGGCCGCGATCCAGCGCGAACGCGCGCAGCCCTATGGCATCGCCTCGCGAATTTATCCGAAACTGATCTATGGTGCGGGACACGCCTACGCCAATCCCCTGTCAGGCAACGGCACGGAGGCGAGCATCGCCGCGCTGACCACCGCTCAGTTGAGCGGCTTCTACCGCCAATGGGTACGGCCCGACAACGCCACGCTGCTGGTCGTCGGCGACATCGGCATGGCGCAGCTCAAGCCCATGCTGGAGCAGCGGTTCGGCACCTGGCGCGCACCTGTTGATCCTCTGCCGAAAAAGAATCTCGCCACCGTGGCGCTGCCAGCCAAGCCGCGCGTGTTCCTGATCAACCGCACCGGTTCCGAGCAGTCGCTGATACTCGCAGCGGAACTAGCTCCCCCGCGCAACGATCCCGACCACTTGGCTATGGTCACGCTCAACACCATCCTCGGCGGCAACTTCGTCTCGCGCATGAACATGAACCTTCGCGAGGACAAGCACTGGGCCTACGGCGCCTTCACGGTGCTGGCCAACGCCAGGGGACAGCGGCCGTTCTTCGTTTATGCCCCCGTGCAGACCGACAAGACCGCGCAGTCCATGCAGGAAACGCTGAAGGAACTGGACGGCATCCTCGGCCCGAAAAAGCCCACGGACACGGAGATCAAGTACGCCAAGAACAGCATCGTGCTGAGCCTGCCAGGCGAAAACGAAACCACCGCCGACGTCGCCCGTTCATACACCAACATCCTCACCTACGGGCTGCCGGACAGCTATTACAACGACTTGGTCGGCACGGTCGATGCCCTGACACCGGCGCAACTGGAAACCGCGGCGGACAAGATGGTCCATCCGGATGCCTTGACCTGGGTGGTCGTCGGCGACCTGTCGAAAATCGAGGCGCCGATCCGAAAGCTGAATTTTGGCGTGGTCACGGTTCTGGATGCCGAAGGGAATATCGTGCCCTGAGTCAGACAGATGTTTTAACGCGCAACCTCCACAAAAAAGCCGCTGACCCCAACAGTCAGCGGCTTTTGCAACGCGCGCCAACAGCGCGGTTAACTCAGTTCATCTGGCCCAGGGGACGGCGGAAGGTATACTCGGCCGGCTCGATCACCAGCTTTTGGGCAGGCACGGTGGGGGCCTGCCACATCACCAGGGATAGCGGCAGGTCCAGAACAAACAGCCCCGCTCCCACTACGGTCGCCGCGAGGCTCAGTGGCCGCACCACCAGCAGATCGAAAGCCATCGCGGTCCCGGACGGGGCGTCGTCGATGCCATCACGACTCATATCGGCCTGAGCCGTAACCGCAGTGGCGCTCAAGGTCGCCGCCAACAACAAGGTGCATAATTTCATGGCACACCCCACAAGGGTTTTCTATGCGAGTCAGCAGCTTAGGCAGACCTCTCAATGCTGTCAATCAACTCGCGTCGCATCTTAATAGTACGCGCATGAACACGCTCTACCACGCAGCGGACCCGATCGAGGCCGAAATCCTCAAGGATTATCTGGCCGCGCACGGCATCGCCGTCATGATATTCGGCGCTTTTGCCTGGGGCGGCCGCGGCGAATTGCCCGCAGACATCTATCCGCGCCTGCAACTCGAAGACGAGCGCGATGCCGTCCGCGCGCGACAACTCCTGCATCAATATGAACGCCGTGCGTACATTCATTCGATCTGGCGCTGTGGCTGCGGCGAAACCTGCCCGTCCCACTTCGAGGTCTGCTGGAACTGCGGCGCATCCCACACATGACCCAGTCGCCGCAGCAAGCACTCCCTCCCGCACCCGCGCTACGCGGCACCGTGTCGAGAGTGCGCGACTCCACCTGCCCATCCCATTTCGAAGCGTGCTGGAATTGTGGTGCTGAAAAACCCGCATGATTCACGTCGCTCTCTACCAGCCTGAGATTCCTCCCAACACCGGCAACATCATCCGCCTCTGTGCCAACACCGGCGCGACCCTGCATCTGATTCACCCTCTGGGCTTTCGCATGGACGACCGTGATCTCAAACGTGCCGGGCTGGATTACCACGAATATGCCGACGTGAGGCAGCACGCTTCGCTGGAAGCGTTGCTGGCTTCGCTGCCCAATTCACGATTGCTGGCTTTCACCACGCGAGGCACGGCCAGTTACCATGAGGTGCAATACCAGCCCGATGACATCCTGCTATTCGGCCCTGAAACCCGTGGCCTGCCTGCCGAAGTTCTCGACAATCTCCCGCCGCCGCAGCGGCTGCGCATTCCGCTGCGCCCCGGCAACCGCAGCCTCAACTTGTCGAACGCGGTTGCGGTCGCGGTCTATGAGGCATGGCGTCAAAGCCGCTTTGCATTGCCATAAACCTCCTCGGTAAGGCTTGCTATTACACTAAACTATCCACTGCGGGGATATTTCGAAACCAGTGTGGGCAGCATGAATCAGGCGGTTCTGAAGGGCGATTCTGAAGACTACTACGGTGGTGGACGCCCGGAAGTATTGAAGTTCTTCACACCCGGCCCGCGCCGGATTCTCGATGTCGGCTGCGGCTCAGGCAATTTCGGCGCCGGTCTCAAGGCCCGGCTGGGCGCTGAGGTCTGGGGCATTGAATACCAGGCGGCCGTCGCCGAGCGCGCTCATTCGCGGCTGGATAAGGTTTATGCCGGCGATGTTATGCAACTGGTCGATATGCTGCCGCCAGCACACTTCGACCTCATCGTCTTCAACGACGTACTTGAGCATCTGGCCGATCCTTACCAACTCCTGGTCAAGATCAAACGCTGCATGACGCCGGATGGCCGCATTTTCTGCTCGATACCGAATTTCCTGTATTTCAATGCGCTGCGGACACTGCTCATCCACAAGGATTTCAAATACGAAGATTCCGGGATTTTTGACCGCACCCACCTGCGCTTCTTCACGCGCAAGAGCATCGTCCGCATGTTCGATGAACTGGATTACGACCTCGAACTGATCGAGGGCATCAATCCCAAGCGTCATTGGGTGTTCAGGCTGCTCAATATTCTTCTGCTCAACGCGCTGTCGGAAAGCCGTTACCTGCAATACGCCTGCGTTGCGAGGCCCCGTGTTCCGGTAAAAACAGGTTGACGAAGAAAAACATGAAAAGAAAAGGTCTCATTCTCGCCGGCGGCTCCGGCACTCGCCTGTATCCGCTGACACTGTCGGTCAGCAAGCAGATCATGCCGGTGTACGACAAGCCGATGATCTACTACCCGCTTTCGGTGCTGATGCTGGCGGGCATCCGGGACATCCTGGTGATTTCCACGCCACGTGATCTGCCCGGCTTCCAGAATCTACTGGGTGATGGCTCGCAATGGGGGCTGAACCTCGCCTACGCGGTGCAGCCGAGTCCGGATGGCTTGGCGCAGGCCTTTATCATCGGCGAGTCATTCATCGGCAGGGACCCCGCCTGCCTAGTACTGGGCGACAATATTTTCTACGGTCAGGGCTTTCCGGAAATGCTCAAGTCCGCAGGCAAGCGCGAGCGCGGCGCGACGGTTTTCGGCTACTACGTACGCGACCCCGCGCGCTATGGCGTGGTCAACTTCGATGCCGCTGGCCGCGTCTCTGATATCGAAGAGAAGCCCGCAAAACCAAAATCCCATTACGCGGTTACCGGCCTGTATTTCTACGACAACGATATCGTCTCCATCGCCAAATCGATCAAACCTTCGCCGCGTGGCTAACTGGAAATCACCGACGTCAACAAGGCCTATCTGACACGCGGCGACCTTCATGTCGAACTGATGGGCCGCGGCTATGCCTGGCTCGACACCGGCACTCATGAGTCCCTGCTCGATGCCGCTAACTACATCCAGGTAATCCAGGAGCGGCAGGGATTGCAGATCGCCTGCCCGGAAGAAATCGCCTATCACGCCGGCTATATCAGCGCGGAGCAACTCGAAAAACTTGCTGAACCCATGGCCAAGAGCCGTTACGGCGGCTATCTGCTGGACCTGCTGAAATCATGAAAATCATCGAGACCGCTTTGCCCGGCGTGCTGATCTTCGAGCCCCGCGTCTTCGGCGACGCTCGCGGATTCTTTGTCGAAACCTATCGTGCGGAATGGCTGCTGCAGGCGCAGATCGATGTGCGTCTGATACAAGACAATCAGTCACGTTCCCGCAAGGGCGTCCTGCGCGGACTGCACTACCAGCTTGAGCACACGCAGGGGAAATTGGTGCGTGTCTCGCGCGGCGCGGTGTTCGACGTAGCGGTCGATGTGCGGCGCGGCTCGCCCAACTTCGGAAAGTGGGAAGGCGCCGTCCTGGACGATGTTTCGCACCGCCAGCTTTACGTACCACCGGGATTCGCCCACGGTTTCTGTGTGCTGTCCGAGGAAGCCGATTTCAACTACAAGTGCACCGACTACTGGCATCCGCAATCAGAAAACGGGATTGCATGGAACGATCCCGCAGTCGGCATCCAGTGGCCTGATATTGGGCAGCCCTGGATGCTGTCAGACAAGGATCGCCTTCTGCCCAAACTCGCAGACCAGACCAACCTGCCGCCTTACTGACGACGATGACCATCCTCATCACGGGCGCCAATGGACAGGTAGGACGTGAACTCACGCGCCATGCGGGCACTCAGGCCGTGGCGCTGACCCGCCAGCAACTGGATATCAGCCGTAGTGACGCCGTTCACGCTGAATTGCAGCGGATCAGACCGCAGGTCGTGATCAATGCAGCGGCCTACACTGCGGTCGACAAAGCGGAGAAAGAACCGGACGCCGCCACCGCCATTAACCGCGATGGCCCCGCCCATCTCGCTTCAGCCTGTCGCCAGCTTCACATTCCATTGCTGCACATCTCCACGGACTACGTCTTCGACGGCAAAAAGCCCACGCCCTATCTCGAAAGCGATCCAGCTACGCCAGTCGGGATTTACGCCGTCAGTAAATGGGAAGGCGAGCAGCGCGTTCGTGCAGAACTTTCCGAGCACATCATCCTGCGTGTGAGTTGGGTGTTCGGCGCGCATGGCGGCAATTTCGTCAAAACCATCCTGCGGCTGGCCCGCGAACGCCCTGAATTGCGCGTCGTCGCCGACCAGAAAGGCTGCCCCACACACGCGGGCGCCATCGCGGAAGCCCTGCTATCGCTCGCGAAGCGCGTCATGCAGGGAGAGCGTTTGCCGTGGGGCACTTGTCACTACACCGGTACCCCGGCGACCACCTGGCATGGCTTTGCCTCTGGCATTGTCGAACAAGCCGCTGAACTCGGCCTGATCGCGGCCATGCCCATCATCCATCCGATTACTACGGCGGAATATCCGCTGCCCGCACCGCGTCCAGCCAACTCGATACTTGATTGCACGAACGCGGTAAAAGCCCTCGGCCTGACACAACAGGATTGGCGGCAGGGGCTGCGCGAAGTCCTGACTACACTCAAACAACAGAACGCATGAAACACCAACCCAAGAATGTCCTGGTCACCGGCGGCGCCGGCTTCATTGGCTGCAATTTCGTCCGCTATCTGCTCAAGACTGACAAAAACGTGCGCATCGTCAATCTGGACGCATTGACCTATGCAGGCTCGGTGGAGAACCTGAAGGACCTGCCCGACGCCTCCCGTCACCATTTCATCGAAGGCGATATCTGCGACAGCAGCCTGATCAACAGACTATTGCGCGAATACAGCATCGATTCGGTCGTGCACTTCGCGGCGGAATCGCATGTGGACCGCTCCATCACCGGACCTGGCGCCTTCGTGCAGACCAACGTAGTGGGCAGCTACACGCTGCTGGAAGCCTGCCGCCAATACTGGCTGCTGGAGAAGAGCTGGAGTAGTGACGATTGCCGCTTTCACCATATCTCCACCGACGAAGTTTACGGAACCCTGGGCCGCGACGATCCGGCTTTTACGGAAACGACACCCTATTCTCCCAACTCGCCCTACTCGGCCAGCAAGGCGGCGTCCGACCACCTCGCGCGCGTCTATTTCCATACCTACAAGCTGCCGGTCGTCACCACCAACTGCTCGAACAATTTCGGTCCGTATCAGCATGGCGAAAAATTCATTCCCACGGTGATCCGCTCATGCGCGGAGCAAAAGCCGATTCCGGTGTATGGCGACGGCAGCAATATCCGCGACTGGCTGTTTGTGGAAGACCACTGCTCCGGCATTGATGCTGTGCTGCGCGGCGGCAGGCTCGGAGAAACCTACAACATCGGCGGCGGTAACGAGCAGCACAATATCAACATCGTGCGCATGATCTGCCGGCTGATGGATGAATTACGCCCGCGTGGCGCGCCGCACGACAAACTGATCAGCTTTGTCACCGATCGCGCAGGCCACGATTGGCGCTACGCCGTGGATGCCTCGAAGCTCACGCGCGAACTCGGATGGAAACGCGCGCAGCGCTTCGAGGAGGAAATGCGGCAGACCCTGAGGTGGCACCTCGATCACGCGTAGGAAGACAACCGATCCATGAGCGACGCATCAGCACCTCTGGCGACACTCCTGCTGGTTACCTACAACCAGGAAAATTTTGTGCGCGAGGCGATAGCAGGCGCCTTGGCACAAACCTACTCGCCGTTGGAAATCATCATCTCCGATGATGCGTCGTCGGATGCGACCTTCGATGTCATCGAAAAAGCCGTTGCCGATTACCGCGGGCCGCATTACATCATCCTCAATCGCAATTTGCAGAACCTCGGAATCGGCGCGCACTACAACCTGCTGACGAAGAAATCGTCGGGGCAACTGATCTTTGTTTTCGCCGGCGACGATGTATCGCTGCCGCAGCGTTGCGAAACTGTCATGAAAGCGTGGCTGTCCAGCGGCAAGTCCGTGGATTTGATCGCAAGCGATCTGCTCGACATGGACCCGATGGGCCATGTTCATGAGGCGATCAGCCCATCTGATCTTGGAATCTATAAAAGCGCGGCAGACTGGCTGGCGCAGCCGCCCTATATCGTTGGCGCGGCACATGCCTGGTCACGGCGGCTGATCGAGCGCTTTGACCCACTACCCAAAGGAGTCGTGGCGGAAGACCTCATCATGACCTTTCGCGCAATCATTTCCGGCGGAGCGCTCACCCTGCGCAAACCCCTGGTCAAATACAGGCGCGGCGGCGTCTCAGGCCGTCAGCGCACGTTGCAAGCAGCGGATGTGATTAAGCGCCTGCTCAAGAACAACCGCAGCACGCTGGTTGAAATTCCTCAGATCGTCGCCGATTCCCACGTCGCGGGGCAGGAACGCATCGTTGCCGCGCACTTCGAGAAAAAACTGGCGCGGGAATTTTTCATCCGCGACATCTTCGCTGCACGCGGGCGCGCGGAGAAAACCCGCCTGCTGTTCAGCACCCGCCGCCTGCCCTGGTTCCTGCGCCTGCGCATCTACACCTACGCGGCATGGCCTGTGGTGCTGGCACCGCTGTTTTTCCTGAAGCGCCTGTTATCGTCTAAATCCTGAATCGAGCCCACGGCCCCGGCATGCGCATCGCCATCATTCATAACCAGCTTGCCAAAGGCGGTGGCGCCGAACGCTACCTGCTCGATCTGATTACCGGTTTCCGCGCATACGGAGACAATGTGGAAATCTGGGCGCGCAGAATCGATCAGGCACTTCGCGCCGAAGTCGACATCCAGGCTCACCGCATACCGGTATGGCCGGCCCCGCGGCTGCTGCGCACGGCCCTGCTGGCGAATGCGGTTGACAAGCTCGAACTCAAATCGCGTTATGACCTGGTGCTGAGCCTGGCGCGCACACGCAACCAGCACGGCTGGATCTGCGGCGGCGCGCACCCCGGCTATCTCGCCGCCCTGGGTGAAAAACCGGGCCTGCGCGATCATGTGGAAACCCGCATGGAGCGCGAGGCGCTCGTCAGTTCGGCCTACGGCATCGCGCATTCGCGTTTGCTGTCCGGGGAGTTGCAGCGCTTCCACGGCGTCGATGGCAGCCGCATCCAGGTAATCTACCCGCCGGTGGACATCGGGCATTTCAAACCCGCCGATGCGACTGTACGACAGCGCGCCCGCGCGCACTTCGGATTGCAGCCTAGATTAAAGTATTTCCTGTTTCCGTCGACCGGACACTTCCGCAAGGGTTTCGACCTGCTGCTACAGGCGTTCACCGCGCTGCAGGACCGGCCGATACGCCTGTTGGTCGCGGGCAGCCCGGTTCGCGAGCGCGTGCCGGACAATATCGTTTCGCTCGGTTACGTGAACGATATGGTGCAGCTTTACGCGGCGGCAGACGCCACGGTGCTGCCGTCGCGCTACGAACCTTTTGGGCTAGTGCTGGCAGAGTCGCTGCAATGCGGGACGCCCGTGATCACCAGCGCTGCGGCCGGCATACGCGAACTGATGACGCCTCAAGACGGACTGGTGCTACCCCGCTTGGACGCCGAAGCGCTGCAGGAAGCCCTGCTGCGATTTTGCGATACGCCCGTCATCTGCGAGGGCGGTTTTGCAGAGCGCCGTGGCCTGACTCTTGCGCGGCACGTCGAAGCATTGCGCGCGATTCCACGTAGCTAAAGCTGGTCAGCTCAGAACGCGCAGCTTGACGCCGTCCAGCCAGCGCTTGAACGCGAATCCACCTTCGGAATCCGGCTCGCCCAGCGACCCTTGATAGGGCATGCCACGGCGCAGCATGTAGCGGTCGAAGGTCTTGGAGGTGATGCCCCACTTGCGCAGGAACTGCACGCGCCCGCGGTTGTGACGTATGCGTCCGGTCGAGCGCGAGGGAAAGTGATAAGCCAGCGCATTACCAACACCCAGGTAGGTGCGGCAGCCGAGCATCCACATTTTCATCGAGAGGTCGGGGTCGGAGTACATCCCCGGCGAGAACTCGATGCTGAAACCGCCGACGATGTCCCAGTTTCTGCTCGACATCATCAGCGGCGGCCAGGTGCTGCCGCACCAGTCTGCGCGCTCGATGCGCGGCAGGCTGGCGAGAAGATCGGCCTCACGGAAAGTTTCCGGCGAGTGGCCGAAATCGGCGTTCACCGTGCAGGCATTGCCGCTATCCCTGGCCTCGATCATCGTGCCTGAAATCATGAAACAGTCGTTGCCCGAAGCTTCCAGTTGCGCCGCACGCGCGAGCAGGCGGCTGTCCAGTTCGGGGCAGACGTACATATCGTCGTTGAGATACATCAGGTAGCGGCCAGTGGCCTTGGTGCGCGCCAGGTTCATCGCCTTGCACACCCCGGAATTCTGCGCGGTGTGCGTGTAGTCGAGCCCCTGCGCGCGCACCCATTCCAGCGTGCCGTCGCTGCCGTCGTTGATGTGAATCACCACTTGCGGCAAGGTGCGCGTGTTGCGCCGCAGGCTGTCCAGGCAGAACTTGAGATACGGCAAGTTGTTCCAGGTCGGAATCAGGATGGACAGCGCTGGAGTCGTCGTCATGGGTTCCGGAGCCTGCTATGCCATTACCTACTGCGTCTCTGCCCGCGGCGGCCTGGTCACCAGGGCCTTGACCGCCTGCACCGGAGTGATCTCGCCCTTGAGCACACGGCTGACCGCATCGGTGATCGGCATTTCCACACCGAGGCGTTGCGCCAGACGCAGCACTTCCGGCGCGGCCTTGACGCCTTCCACGACCTGCTGGATTTCCTGGACCGCCTCGGCCACCGATTTGCCCTGCGCCAGCAGCAGCCCCATGCGCCGGTTGCGCGACTGGTTGTCGGTGCATGTCAGCACCAGATCGCCCATGCCGGAGAGGCCCATGAGGGTTTCCGGATGTGCGCCCAGCGCTTCGCCCAAGCGCATGATTTCGGCGAGACCGCGCGTGATCATGGCCGCGCGGGTATTGGCGCCCAGCGTCAGTCCGTCGGCGATGCCGACACCGATCGCCATGACGTTCTTGGCCGCGCCGCCGATCTCCACACCGGGCAGATCGCCGGAGGTGTAGGCGCGGAAACCGTCGCCATGCAGGCGGCCGGCGATCTTCTCGGCGAAGGCCAGATCGGTGGATGCAACGGTCACGGCGGTGGGCAGGCCGATGCCCAGTTCCTTGGCGAAAGTCGGGCCGGAAATCACCGCCAGCGGATGCGCATTGCCGACGGCATCTTCGATCACTTCATGCACCAGCCGCCCGGTCATCGGCTCCAGACCCTTGCAGGCGCAGGCGATGCCCTGGCCCGGTTTTAGAAAAGGTTTGAGCGCCGACAGGGTTTCACGCAGGGCGTGGCTGGGCGTGGAGATCAGCAGGTCTTCCGACTGCTCGACCGCGGTTTGCAGGTCGGAAATGGCGCTGAGCTTTACCGGGAACTGGCAGCCGGGAAGATACTGCTGGTTCTCGCGCGCGTACTGCATGGCGAGCATCTTTTCGTGATCGCGTCCCCACAGCAGCGTGATGGAACCGCGTCGCGCCAGATGCACCGCCAGCGCGGTGCCGAAAGAACCGGCGCCCAGCACCGCGATGGCGGCGCCGCCGCCCGCGGCTGACTCAGTTGAGACGGGCTTCTGTGGCGCCATTGGCGCCTGCCTTGCCCGCCTGTTCGGCGCGGGCGCGCTGCTGATGCTCCAGGTACAGCGCGTCGAAGTTGATCGGCTGCAGGAGCAGTTGCGGGAATCCGCCATGCTGCACCAGCGCCGAAACGGTTTCGCGCGCGAACGGGAACAGCAGGTTGGGACAGTAGGCGCCGAGCACCGCGCCCAGCTCTGTCTGGTCGGTGAAGCCGGTGATGGTGAAAACCCCCGCCTGGTGAACTTCGGCGAGGAAGGCGACATCGCTCTCGATCTTTGCCGTAACCGTGACGGACAGGAGCACCTGCCAGTTGGATTCGCCGAGACCGGCGACCTGCGTGTTGACCTGCACGTCGATCTGCGGCTGCCACGGGCGCGTGAAAATCTGCGGCGCCTGCGGCACTTCCAGCGAGGCGTCCTTGACGTAGATTTTTTGCAGCATCGCCTGCTTCTGGGCGGGCGGATTCTGGGTTTCGGCCATGATTCTTCGGTCTAGGGTTCAGGGCTTGAGCAGCGGGTCGAGCTTGCCGGCGTGTTCCAGCGCCGACAGGTCATCGTAACCGCCGACGTGGGTTTCACCTACAAAAATCTGCGGCACGGTGCGGCGGCCGGTGACGCGCATCATTTCCTCGCGCTGCACGGTATCGGTGTCCACGCGCACTTCCTCGACGGCCACGCCCTTTTTCTGCAGCAGGCGCTTGGCCATGACGCAGAACGGGCACGTCCCGGTGGTGTACATGCGCACGTTATTCATGTGCTCACCTCACGTTGGGCCGCGTTACCGGGTGGTCACCGGCAGGTTGCTGGCGGTCCAGTCGTTGATGCCACCGCGCAGCGGGTAGACCTCGGTGTAGCCGTTCTTGCGCAGCTTATCGGCGGCGCTGACGCTGTTCATGCCCATCGCACAATAAACCAGCACCGGCCGCGCCTTGTCCTTGCCGAGGGCGCCGGTCTGCTCGTCCAGCTTGGTGACCGGCAAGTTCAGCGCGTTCATCAGGTGGCCGCGCTTGTAGTCGGCGGCCGTGCGCACATCGACGATGAGCGGATCGCGGTCGTTGATCAGGCGCACAGCTTCCTGCGCGTTGAGGCGCTTGCCGCCGGTGAGGTTGCCGTGAACCTCGTTGGCGATCAGCAGCGAAACCACCGCGGCCAGCGCGGCGAAAAGAATAAGGTGGTTTGCGGCGAACTGTAGATATTCTTCCATCGTATTTCGGGTGTGAAACTCCATTACCATTATCGCATGATCCGCCCGCTGCTACTGCTTTGCGCACTGTTTTTCACGTTGCCGGCCCCGGCCCAGCAGCCTTCCGCGAGCATCCAGCAGAACCAGCAGGAACTGGAGCGGGTGCAGGGGCGCATGCAGGCGCTGGCCAAGCAGGTCGAGGACGAGCGCGGCCAGCAGGATGCCGCGCACCAGCAGTTGCAGGACGCCGAGAAGCGCATCGCCACCGCGGCCAGCAGGCTGCGCCGGCTCAGTGGCCAGATCGAGGTTCAGCAGAAAAAAATCCGCGCGACCCACGACGGGCTGGCGCAGACACAAGGCCACCTCAATGAACAGAAACAGGCGCTAGCGCACCAGATTCGCGCTGCCTACATGATCGGCGAAGGCGGCCAGTTGCGGCTGCTGCTGAACCAGGAAGACGCGCAGAAGCTGGGCCGCATCACCACTTACTACGACTTCCTGAACCGCGCGCGCACTGCCTATATCGGGAACATCCGCTCGGCGCTGGACCGGCTCACCGCGCTGCACGACCAGTTGGCGCAGCAGCGTTCGCGGCTGCAGGACATCAAGAACCAGCAGCAGCAGACGCTGGCCACGCTGGAGTCCACCCGCGCGCAACGGCAGCGCATGGTGCATGACCTCGACCAGCACATCGCCGGCGATGTCGGCGAAATCAAGCAGCTGCAAGCCAACGAACAACAGATCAAGCAACTCCTGCAATCCCTGCAGAGCGCGCTTGCCGATATTCCTCTAAACCCCGGCTACGAAACCGGCCCCTTCCCCAAGCTGCGCGGCCGCCTGCCGTGGCCGGTGCGCGGCCGTTTGCTGGCCAGCTACGGCCAGCCCAAGGCCGGCGGGCGGCTGGAATGGAACGGCATCTGGATCGCGGCGCCCGAAGGCGCGCCGGTGCGCGCGGTGGCCAGGGGCCGCGTCGCCTACGTCGGCTGGCTGCAACGCTACGGCCTGATCATCATCCTCGAACACGAGGACGGCTACTACACGCTCTACGGCCACAACGACAGTGTCGGCAAGGCTGCAGGCGAATGGGTCCAGCCCGGCGAGACCATCGCCCGCGCCGGCGCCACCGGCGGCTACGAACGGCCCGGTGTTTACTTCGAGCTGCGCAAGGGCACCGAGGCGCTGAATCCATCGAAATGGCTGGGGAAGTAGACGGGCCTCAGTCACCCGCTCTGTCATTCGGCGAACACATAATTGTGATGTTATATTTAATATATTTTAATAAAGTATATTTTATATAACTCATATTCATGCCGAATTGCCCGGAGCGGGTGGCACCGATTTCATTCCTAAGTCAGCGCTAAGTCAGTGCATGCAAAGTTCGTCTTCCTTCATCGCAACTAGATTCAGGAGCAAACTCCATGTCAACTCAAACGACACGCTTTCCCTTCATCAAACACTTTACCTTCATCGGTGCGCTGCTGGCTGCGCCCGCAGTCTTCGCCCATGCTCCCCTGACCGGCCATGAATTTCTCAAAGACGCACAGGTGAACCTCACTGACGCGCGCGCCGCCGCGCTCAAGACCTATCCCGGCAAAATCGCCGACGAGGAACTGGAAAAGGAAAAAGGCGGCAGCGGCCTGCGCTACTCCTTCGCCATCAGGAACGGCAAAGTTGCCCACGAAGTCGGCGTCGATGCCAAGACCGGCGCTATTCTCGAGAACAGTGTCGAAGGCACCAACGCCGATTGATGCCGTCACCCGTATCCCATGCGCATCCTGTTGATTGAAGACGACCGCATGATCGGCGCGAGCCTTGTCCGCGGCCTGCGTGACGAGGGCTATGCGGTGGACTGGGTGCAGGACGGCGAGGCCGCCGCCACCGCCCTGCGCGACGAGCAGGCCGCCTACGCGCTGGCGCTGCTCGACTGGGGCCTGCCCAAACAGGACGGCCTCTCGGTGCTGAAGACGCTGCGCAGCCGCGGCGGCACGCTACCGGTGCTGATGATCACCGCGCGCGATGCGCTCGATGACCGCATCGTCGGCCTCGACAGCGGCGCCGACGATTATCTGGTCAAGCCTTTCGCGCTGGCCGAACTCAAGGCGCGCATACGCAACCTTTTGCGCAGGAGCGCGGGCCGTGCGGAACAGGCGCTGACGCACGGCGGGCTGGCGCTGAATCCGGTCACGCGCGAGGTGCAACTCAACGGCGCCGCGGTCAGCCTCAGCGCGCGCGAATTCGCGCTGCTGCACGCCCTGCTCGAACAGCCCGGCGCGGTGCTGTCGCGGGCGCAATTGGAAGAGCGGATTTACGCCTGGAACGACGCGGTGGAAAGCAACGCGGTCGAGTTCATCATCCACGGCGTGCGCAAGAAGCTCGGCGCGACCATCATCGAAAACGTGCGCGGCGCCGGCTGGCGCATCGGTGCGGCGCCGTGAGTTCCTTGCGCACGCGGCTGATCGTCTGGCTGTGGCTCGCGCTCGCCGTGGTGGGCTCGGTCTGCGCCGCCCTGACCTACTGGGAAGCCCGCGAGGAAACCAACGCCCTGCTCGATTACCAGATGGGGCAAATCGCCCGTTTCCTGGGCTCGCAATCCTTCTCCGTAGCGACGCCGGCGGCGATCATGCCGCACCTGGAACTGAACCATGACACTGAAGACGAATTCGTCGTCACTGTGCGCGATGCCGCAGGCAGGATTCTCTATGCCTCGCATGCCGGTCCGCGGATACCTTCGTTGAACTGGCTTGGATTGCGCACGATCGATCTTGAAGGCGTCAGCTACCGTGTGTTTTCAGCGGAATCCGGCAACCAGCATATCGCCGTCGCGCAGCAGACCGAATCGCGCTGGGAGACCGCGGCAGGTACCGCGTTCGCAGCTCTGCTGCCGGTGGTTATCCTGATTCCGGTACTCGGCCTGGTTATCACTCTCGTTATCCGCCGCCAGATGCAGCCCCTGCACGCGACCGCCGCCGAAGTCGCGCGGCGGCCGCCGCTGGCGCTGAATCAACTGCCGGTGCATGGCCTGCCGAGCGAGCTGCGCCCGCTGATAGACGAAATCAACCGCCTGCTCGCACGGCTGCACGGCGCGATGCAAACGGAGCAGCGCTTCATCGCCGACGCCGCGCACGCCCTGCGCACGCCGCTGGCAGCGCTGCAATTACAGGCCGATGTGCTCGACGGCTCCAGCGATGCCGCCGAAAGCGCCAGCCGCCTCGACGCCCTGCGCGCCGGCATCCGCCGCGCGGTGAGGCTGTCGGATCACCTGCTGACACTGTCGCGCAACGTGCCAGACGCCGCGCCGGTCAGCGCCCGCACCGATCTCGATGCCGCGCTCATGGAAACCGCGGCACTGTATCGGCCTGTCGCCGAGGCGCAGCAGGTTGACTTGCGCGTCGATGCAAACGCCGCCGCCGCAGTGCCCGGCGATGCGCGCCATCTGGCGCTGATCGTCGGCAATCTGCTCGACAACGCCCTGCGCTACACCACGCGCGGCGGCAGCGTCACGCTGCGCACTTTTGCCGACGACGCGCTTGCCTGCATCGAAGTGCTGGACGAGGGATCGGGCCTTGCCGAAGCAGAACTGGAAAAAGTCTTCGAGCGCTTCTACCGCGCGCCGGATGACACCACCGAAGGCAGCGGCCTGGGGCTCGCCACGGTGCAAAGCATCGTCACGCGCCTCGGCGGCTCGGTCACGCTGCAAAACCGCGAAGACCACAAGGGTCTGCGTGCCCTCGTCAGCCTGCCGCGGCACATGATCGACTCCACTTCAACATGATTCGCTCACGATACTTCGCGCTTCCGCTGGCGCTCGCGCTGGCCGGCTGCGTCAGCTACGCGCCGCTACCTTTGTCGGGCGGCGACGTAGACGCGGCACTGCGCTCGCCGGATCGCGACGCGCTGCAACGCGCGGCGGCGCAGTTGCAGCATCCGCGGCTCGCGCCGATCACGCTGGATTTCGGCAAACCCCTGACGCCGGACGAACTGGCGGTGATCGCGGTCATCGCCAGCCCCGATCTCAAGGCGCTGCGCACGCAGGAAGGCGTGGCGCAGGCACAGGTTTTTGCCGCCGGACTGCTGCCCGATCCGCAACTGTCGCTGGGCCTCGACCATCCGATTACACCGGGATACACCAACGCCTACACCGCCGGGCTGGGTCTCGACCTCGGCGCGCTGTTCGTGCGCGGCAAGACTGTGGATGCCGCGAAAGCCGCCGCACAGCGAGTGCGTCTCGACATCGCCTGGCAGGAATGGCTCACCGCAGGTCAGGCGCGACTGCTGGCGGTGCGCATCGCTGGCTTGCAGCAGTCGGTGCAGCTCACGCAGGACAGCCGGCAGATCGCCGATACCGCGCTCGTGCGCGCATTGACCGCCGCCAACGGCGGCGATCTCAAAGCGGATGAAGTGGAGCTGCGCCGCATCGCCGCCGCTGATGCGGACGACCGTGCGCTCGCCGCCGCGCGCGATCTTGCCGCCGCGCGGCAGGACCTCAACCGCCTGCTGGGGCTGAAGCCCACGGACACGCTCAACCTCGCAGCGGTTGCGCCGGTTGCGGACGCGCCGCTGGATGCCGCCGCCCTGTTCGATCAGGCACGTCAGGATCGTCTCGACCTGCAAGCCTTCGCCGCCGGTTACCAGAGCCAGGAAATCGCCGTGCGGCGCGCGGTGCTGGGCCAATATCCGCGCCTGACGCTGACGCTCAACCGTGCGCGCGACACCAGCGGGGTGAATGCCTTCGGCCCGGCCATTTCACTCGACCTGCCGCTGTGGAACCGCAACCGTGGCGCCATCCGCGTCGCCGAAGCGGACCGTGCACGCCTGCTCGCTGAATACGAGGCGCGGCTGCACAACACGCGCGCCGACATCTACGCACTGGTGGACGGCATCGCACGTGCGCAGGCCCAGCAGGCACAACTCGCGGCGCAACTGCCGGCTCTGCGGCGCATCGCCGCGAACTTCGCCGAGGCCGCGCGGCGCGGCGATGTCACCGCACCCGCTGCAGAAGCTGCGCGAGCCAGCCTGCTCGACAAGCAGTTGATGCTGGCACAGCTCGAACAATCCATCGCCGGGCAGCAAGTCGCGCTGTCGCTGAGCGTCGGCGCGCCCCTGAAGGAAACCGCTTCATGAAATACCTGTTGTGGCCACTGGTGCTGGCGCTGACCGCCTGTTCCGAGAAGCCGGAACCTCCTGCGCCTCCGCCCAGCGTGCAGGTCCAAGTCGCTGCTGCAATGGCAATGCCGGTCTCGCAAACGCTGGCCGCCTACGGTGCCGCAGAGTTCGACCCGGCCAGCACCCGCGCTCTCGCCGTGCAGTTCGAGGCGCAGGCGTTTGCACTCTATGTCGCAAGCGGTCAGACCGTGCGTGCAGGCCAACCCTTGCTGACGCTCAGTCCTTCCGCCAATACGCAACTGGAACTGGACCGGCTCGCGCGCGCAGAAGACCTCAGCACACGTGAACTGGAGCGGCTCGCGCGCCTGCGCGACGAAGGGCTGGCGACCAATGCCGAGGTACAGGCCGCGCAGTATGCCGCACTCAATGCGCGGGATGCGCATCGCAGCCTCGCGGCACGTACCGGCGGCGGCAATCTGAACCTGCTCGCGCCTGCCGACGGCGTCGTGGAGACCCTGAGCTACGCGCCTGGCGACGTGATACCGGCCGGCAGCGTGGTGGCGCGGCTAGGCACAACCCAGCATCTGCGCGTGCGCCTCGGCGTCGAGCCGGAAGACCTGCCGCAGGTGCGGGTCGGCGCCGCCGTGCACCTGCACCAATTGCATGATGGCGCGGCGGACATCGCCGGTCTAGTCGTCGCAGTGGATAAGCGCGTGGATGCACAGACGCGGCTGGCCGGCGCACTGGTCATATTGCCCGCCGACTCCGGTGTATTACCCGGCGAAGTCCTCAGCGGCCGCATCGTGATCGCCACACACGAACACGCGCTGGCGGTGCCGCGCAGCGCGGTGCTGTACGACGCCGCACAGAATAGCCAGGCCTATGTTTTTGTCGCCAACGGTGGCAAGGCGCAACGCAAGAACGTGAACGTAGGGCTGGACGATGGCCATGACATCGAAATCCTCGCTGGACTCACCGCTGGCGAGAACGTCATCGTCCAGGGCAATTACGAGTTGAGCGACGACATGGCAATCCGCACGGCGACAGCGGCCGTGGCGCCAAAACCGTGAACGTCTGGCTCAAGCATCACCAGCGCTCGGTGCTGTTCATCGCGGCGCTGCTTACGCTGGGCGG
>JBOICL010000120.1:0-3422 GCA_050740055.1 Stenotrophobium sp. | reverse complement strand
GAAACAGGCTTTGTAGCGCGCGTTTTGCGTGAGAAATGCCGCGTGGTCCGTGATGCCGCCCAGCCAGTCGATGTACTTGCGCCACTTGGCCGGCACCATGACCCAGGCGCCGTGCAAGAATTCGCGCGTGTTCATGAGCAAGGTCTCGCCTTGCCACGCCGGATCGGCTTTCACGCCGAACAGGTTCTTGCCCTGCAGCGCGAGTTGCGAGCTGCCCCAGCCGGACTCAAGCGCGGCCTCGGCCACGGTGAAGCTTGCAGGAATGCGCGTGATCGCGGCGGAAGCCTTTGCCGGTCCGCTGATCGCGGCAATGAAGTCTTGCGTTGTCATGGTGCCTTACCTCCGTGCAATGCGCCCCAAATGACCGCGAGCGAAGCGCCAAGCCCGAGCAGCCACTTGGCGGCGTTGCCAAGCCAATTCATGGCGCGCATCCCGGTGCGGATCGCGTCCATCAAATCCCTCACCTCTTTGGTCAGGGCCGTGTTTTCTTCGAGCTGGGTGCGCAGATCGCGCACATCGTGTTCCATTCGGCGTCGCCACTCGGCATGATCGTGGTCCGCCGCATACGCCCGTTGCGACTCGTGCTCGTCGTTCATCGCGCCCTTTCAAAATGAAGACGGCCGCGCTTGGCGACCGTTGATTGGAATGTCGATGCGCGCTATCCGACGTATTGCTCGGACTGCGTAACCGGCGCGGTGAGGATCGCGCTTTCGCGCGCCGCGGTGATGTCGCTGGCCGCGTTCAAGCTGGAGAGCCACTGCGTCGTTACCGGATCGGCCAGGTCAACGTAGTCGACGTTGTTGAGCAGCGTCACGCCCGCCGCGACGCCGCTGTTGCTCTGAGCGGATGCCATGATCGCGCCCATTTCGGCAGGCGTGAATCGGAGCAGGAACGCCTTCTTCGTCAAGCGCGTCCCATAAGGATTGGCGGATGTGGCGGCAGAGAGCGGTGCCTGGGTCCATTGCCCGGCAATCCACAGCCACTGATTGTTCGCCTGCAGCCCGGTTGCCGGCGGTGGGACTGGCGTCGTGTACGGACCCGCCGTGTTAGCGGTGCCGACATAGAAGCCGGCGCCGTCGAATGCATAAAGCGTCATCAGCTGATCCTCAAGTAGTAGTTGACCCCGGCCATGCTGGACGGAACCGAAGGCGCCAGGTTCACGCCGGACAGCGCGCCTGTCGTCACGGTGTCTTGGGCGGAGAACATATTGCCGAACACGACGTTGATTCGGTTACGCACGATGCCCGGCTTGGTGCGCAGCTTCCATGTGGCGCCGTGGTCGAAAGACGTAGCCCAATTGCCTTGCCCGTCCGTCACCAAAATGGTGCCCGCCGCGTTGATCCAGCAGAAGGAAACGACCACGGGCGCGTTGACGACTGTGTAGGTCGAGAACGCGTTGGTCGTGATGTACATCTGTGCCGTGCCGAAATACAGACCGATCAGCCCGGCGGCGGCGTTGTACGCCACATAGGCTTGCTGCGCCACGCCGCTGGGCAGATTGATCGACTGCGCCGCGCCAAAGGTCACGCCATCGGTGGATGTGCAATAGGGCGTCTGCGAGTTCGCGGCATTGTTGTTGCCGACCATCACGTAATGCGTGCCGTCGTAGGCTGCATTGACGAAATCCGCTCCCGTGCCGCCGTTGGTGGAATAGGAAGGCATCACCGACAGCGTCAGCGCGTTGAACGCAATGGTTGCGCCCGGCGCGGCCGTCGCCACCTTGCTGGTGCCGCTGATGAAGAAGTAGCAGAAGTTACCGGCCGTCCAGAATGCGGCAGTTGCGGCCCCTGGAATTGCGGCAGGGGAAACCGACCAGGTCGGCGTGCCCGAAGTGATCGGGTAAGCCGTGGTCTGAAAGTAGCCATCGGTCGAGAGCACACACCATAGGCCATTCGCCAGTCCAGGATAGCCCGACACCTGACTTGGAGGACTACCGCTCGGCGCGTGCCCCAAGTTCACGCTGCTCCACGTGACGCCGTCGTTCGTGTAGGCATTGCCATAGCCCCCTGTCGTGATGGTGAATGCCTGGGTCGGCGAACCGGCGAAGTTCTGACCATAGATACCCATTTGCCCGCCGCCGGCCGTGTTCAAGGCCAACAGGTCCAGGCCGCTGCCCGTGGTGTAGGTGGTCTTGCCGTCGCACAGGACGTAATTGACGTTGTCCGGCGGCATCGCGTACAAGGCGACCTGGCCGAGTCCCTGCGTACTGTTGCTGGTGACGAAGCGCCCCATTACTGCGCTCCCTCGTAGCCCGAGACGCGGAAGGAAACCGACGCGCCTGCCGTGTTGACGGTGATCACCACGTTTTCGCCGGCACCGATCGCTTCGCCCGTATCGAGCATGACGCCGTTCGGCGCGATCACCACATCCGGCTCGAACATGTCGGCGGCGGTCGGTGGGTTGGCGCCGATCGACACGCGCACGGCAACGGAGAAGGCGTTGTCATTGACCACGCGAATGTTGGCCGTTGCCGTCGTCGCTGCGGGACACGTGTAGGCAAGCGCCGGGGTGCCGTTGGTGGCCACGCCGGAGCCGAGTTTTCCTGAAGCCATAGCATTGCGTCCTTAGAAGTGGGAGAAGAAGCTCAAGCGATTCATGGGCACGGCATAGTTGTTCAGCCCGGCCGAGCGCACGACGAGCTGCCAGGCGTTCAACGCGGCCGACCAGACCGCCGTGTAGAACCCCCCCGAGACGATCTCGCCGCCGCGCAAGGCGGTGCCGTTGTTCACGTGGATCGGTTGGGCCGGCAGCGAATTGACGGCGAGCGTCGCTGCGCCCGCGTTGGCATGCACCGCACGAAATTGCACGGCCATGCCATCCACCAGCGCTGTCGCGGCCGGCGTGAGCGCGACCGCGTAGGCATTGGCCGCCCCGGTGTCGGCGATGTACTGCGCGAGCACCGACTGATAGGGGTAGACGTTGATGCCATCGCACCAGAGCGAGTTGACACCGCCCGCCGGGATCTTGACGCCCGTGCCGGCGGCCGTCTGGATCGTCACGGCGTGGCCGCCCGTCGTGCTGTTCTGGAATACCCAGGCGCCCGGAGAATTCGGCACGACCACGGTCTCGTCGGCCGTCAGCGCGCCGATCAGGCTCACCAGAAACACGCCGGCCTGGGTCGAGGTGAGCGTGGTCGAGCTGGATCCCGCGATGTTGATCTGCTCGTAGTTGCGCCCGAGCGTCTGGATCGCTTGCGTCAACTGGTTGTAGGACGCCTTGTTGGGCGTGATGCCGGCGGCCTCGATGGCGTTGAGGATTTCCAGCATCACCGCGTTAAGCCATTCGGCCGGGACAATGGTCGCCGGGATGCCACCGGCAGGGTTGCCATCGGTAAAGAAGGCGGCCGTCCCCATTGGCGTCGCCGCAGCGTGGACGGACGCGGCGCTACTGACATCGATCTGATACATGGGATACCCCGGAAA
>JBOICL010000119.1:0-3761 GCA_050740055.1 Stenotrophobium sp. | reverse complement strand
TCGGGCCTGTCCTGCCCGGTCGGTTTCAAGAACGGCACCGACGGCAGCGTGAAAGTCGCGGTGGACGCGGTGCAGGCCGCACGCAATCCTCATCACTTCCTGTCGCTGACCGACAACGGCGAAATTTCGATCTTCGAGACCACCGGCAACCCGGATAGCCACATCATCCTGCGCGGCGGCAGCCACGGCACCAACTACGACGCGGGCGCGGTGGATGCCGCCTGCGCCGCGCTGACCAAGTCCGGCCTGCAGCCGAAGGTGATGATCGACTTTTCGCACGCCAACAGCTCCAAGCAGCACAAGCGCCAGATCGTGGTCGGCCACGATGTCGGCAGCCAGGTCGCGGGCGGCGACGCGCGCATCATCGGCGTGATGATCGAATCCAATCTGGTCGAAGGGCGCCAGGAAATCGGCCCGCGCGACAAAATGACCTACGGCCAGAGCGTCACCGACGCCTGCATCCACTGGGACGACAGCGCGGAGCTGCTGCGCAACCTCGCGGCGACCGTTGCGCAGCGGCGCGCGGGTCTGGCGAAGCGCGCGTAGTTTCGGTTGCGGTAAACGGCGAGGCCCGCATATGCGGGCCTCATCGTTTCTGATGGCAAAAACGCGCTCGCTAGGCGACCGCATTCGCCTGCACTGGTCCGGCAGCCTGCGCGGCCGACGCTAACGGCGCGGAAACCGGCGCGAAGGTGTCCGCGCTGGCGATGTTCCAGTACATCGCGTACACCGGATGCTTGGCGCGGTTTTCCAGCAGGTCGCCGGGCTGGAGATACTTGATCAGCGTCGACACCAGCGCAACTTCGTTGACCGAGACGCGGCGCACGATGTGATGCGGCTTGAGCTGGCTGGGGTGCGAAAGCCCGGCCGCACCGGTGATCTCGGCCAGCGCGATCAGGGTATTGCGGTGGAAGTGGTAGACGCGCTGCGCCTTGTCCTGCGGATCGAGCGCGCGCTGGCGCAACCAGCTCTGCGTGGTCACGCCGGTCGGGCAGCGGCCGGTGTGGCAGGTCTGCGCCATGATGCAGCCTAGCGCGAACATGAAGCCGCGCCCGGCATTGCACCAGTCGGCACCCAGCGCCAGCGTGCGCGCGATGTCGTAGGCCGAAACGATTTTTCCCGCCGCGCCGATCTTGACGCGGTCGCGCAGGTTCAGCCCGACCAAGGTGTTGTGCACCAGCACCAGCCCTTCGTGCATCGGCGTGCCGATGTGGTCGGTGAACTCCACCGGCGCGGCGCCGGTGCCGCCTTCGGCACCGTCCACCACGATGTAGTCGGGCGTGATGCCGGTCTTGAGCATGGCCTTGCAGATGGCGAAAAATTCCCAGGGATGGCCGAGACAGAACTTGAAGCCCACCGGCTTGCCGCCGGAGAGTTCGCGCAGCCTGGCGATGAAATTCATCATCTCCACCGGCGTCGAAAATGCCGAATGACTGGCGGGCGAGATGCAATCGACGCCTTCCGGCACGCCGCGCGCGGCGGCGATCTCGGCCGTCACTTTCGCGCCGGGCAGCACGCCGCCGTGACCCGGCTTGGCCCCCTGGCTGATCTTGATCTCGACCATCTTGACCTGCGGCGTCCGTGCGTTTTCGGCGAACTTCTCCTCGCTGAAACTGCCGTCGGGATTGCGGCAGCCAAAGTAGCCGCTGCCGATTTCCCAGATCAGGTCGCCGCCGTTCTCGCGGTGGTAGGTGCTGACGCTGCCCTCGCCGGTGTCGTGCGCGAAGCCGCCGAGTTTGGCGCCCTTGTTGAGCGCGCGGATGGCGTTGGCCGACAGCGCGCCGAAGCTCATCGCGGAGATGTTGAAGATGGACAGCGAGTAGGGCTGCTTGCAGCTTTTCTCGCCGATCAGGGTGCGGAAATCGTGATCCGCGATATGCACTGTTTTCATCGAGTGGTTGACCCACTCGTAATGCGCGCCGTAGACGTCGATCAGCGTGCCGTAAGGCCGCTTATCCACCACGTTCTTGGCGCGCTGGTAGGCCAGCGAACGCTGCTCGCGCGAGAACGGGATTTTTTCGGTATCCGATTCCAGGAAATACTGCCGGATCTCCGGACGGATCATCTCGAAGAAAAAACGGAAATGTCCGAGGATGGGATAGTTGCGGCGTATGGCTTGGCGTGGCTGGAAGAAGTCCAGGAAACCAACGCCGGCCAGCGCCCCGAACACCAACGCGGGCGTTGCGCCGACAATGGGATGGAACCACAACAGGAACAGTGAGACCACAAACGCGATGCCGCAAAACAGCCAGGTGAAATAGCGGTACGGGATAATTTTTCTGAGCTTCATTTTCAGGGCATCCGCGGCATGGATTCTGTGCGGCTCACACTATGTGCAGACGGCCACGGCCGCAAGTGCCGTGCCATTGGGCAGTTTGCGCCTGCCTGATGCAGAATGAGGCGCTGGGCCTGCCAGCGTTTCCACGGAGGATCGCGATGGATTTTGCCGCTGTCCTTGCGCAGGCGCCCATGTTCGGCGCGCTCGCCGCTGCAGAACTGGAACGGCTTGCCGCGCTGGCGGAAAAAAACTATCTGGCATTCGGGCAGTGTCTCTATCGCGAAGGCGATGCCTCCGATCATTTTTATTTTGTGGTCAGCGGCCGCCTGCGGATCAGTTCGCGGGACAAGCTGCTGGGCTACATCAACCGGCTGGAACCGGCCGGCGAGGTCGGCATCATCACCGGCGAACCGCGCAGCGTGACCATCCATGCGCTGCGCGACTCGGTGCTGCTGCGCATACCGCGTGAGCCGCTGGTGGCGCTGCTCAACAGCGCGGCGCCGACCCTGATGGCGGTCACGCGCATGTCGCTGGCTCGTGCTCGCACCTCCCCGATGGAGCAGCACCACGGCGGCTCCGGCACACTTGCGTTGATCCCCGCCATGTCCAGCATGCCGGTGATGGTGCTGGCCGAAAAGCTGACGCGGCAACTGGCCGGCTGGCCGCAGTCGCGGCTGATTACGGCGGCGCATGTCGATGCCGCGCTGGGCGCTGGCGCGGCGCAGACCCGCTTCGACGACGAAACCGGAAACCTGCGCCTGATCGACTGGCTCAACGAGATGGAGCGCAGGCACAGCCATGTGCTCTACATCGCCAACAGCGGTGAAGACACCTGGGCGCAGCGCTGCCTGCACCAGGCCGATCGCGTGCTGGTGCTGGCCGAGGCCAACATGCCGCCGCGGCCCTTGCCGGTGCTGAACGATCTGCCGCCCGGCAGCCTGCTCGCGCCCGTCGAACTGGTGCTGCTGCGCCCGGAAGGCGACCCCTCGCCGCACACGCATGCGTGGCGCGAACAGACCGGGGCGCGTGCACACTTCTTCGTGCATCCCTGGGAAGACGCCGACGTCGCGGCGCTGACGCGGCAGGTGACCGGTCACGGAGTCGGGCTGGTGCTGGGCGGCGGCGGCGCACGCGGCTTCGCCCACATCGGACTGATCCGCGCGCTGCGCGAGCTGCACATCCCGGTGGATGTCGCCGGCGGCACCAGCATGGGCGCCTTCATCGCCGCGCTGCTGGCCTGCGGCTTCGATCCGGTGGAAATGGCGCAGATCGCGCGCGAGACCTTCGTCAACAACAACTTCCTCAACGACTACACCCTCCCGCGCGTGTCGCTGATCCGCGGACGCAAATTCCTGGCGCGCCTGCGGCAGATTTTTGGCGAACGCCAGATCGAGGAACTGCGGCGCAGCTATTTTTGCATCTCCACCAACCTCACCACCGGCGATCCGGTGGTTCACGATCGCGGCCCGCTCGCAACCTGGAT
>JBOICL010000118.1:0-41870 GCA_050740055.1 Stenotrophobium sp. | reverse complement strand
ACCGTGGGCAGAACGCGGACGTGACGCCGACGACGCCGAGGATTCCGGGATCGGTGCAGGCCGGCTAACAGGGGCGTTGGGTTTCACCCGCTCTTGCTGTTTAGCTGTGAGATTCGTTTTAATCTATTTATTGCTATTTGAAATATTAAATAAATAAAAACGGATATTGCTATCCGATAAACAAGAGCGGGCGACTGTTTTGAATCCCTTGGTCAGTTCTTTATTGCTTCGGACGCCGCCTCGGCAATCAGCGCAGAGACCTCAACCGGTTTAGACGCCAGCGACGCATGACTCGCTGATAGGGTAATGACCTTCCTAGCACCAAGCCGCGACGACATGCGCTTCTGGTTTTCAGGCGCGATCATCCGGTCTTCACTTGAGATCTGATACCAAGAAGGTTTCTTCTTCCAAGCCGGCACGGTGACGTTGTCGTCAAAGGTGCTGGCCAGCGGTGCTTTCTGCGTCACACCCATCACCAGACCTTCGTCCGGCGTCAGGTCCTGGCAAAAGCTCTCGTGAAACTTTTCGGGCTTGACCCACAGATAGCCATCGCTGTCAGGCGCGAGATTGGGTGCGCCGACCGGTAGGTGCTGCTGGGTGATGGCGCCCGGACTCTCGCCTGCGTCCGGCGCGAACGCTGCGATGTAGACCAGTCCGATCACATTGGGCTGATTGCCAGCTTCGGTGATGACGGCACCACCGTAAGAGTGACCGACCAGCAGAACCGGACCGCTCACCTGCGCAACCATCTTGCGGGTGCGTTCGGCATCGTCGGCCAGTGAGGTCAGCGGAAGTTCAACAGCGCGAATCGAGCCATAGCCTTTGCGTGTGAGTTCGACAATGACCTTGCTCCAATGGGCAGCGCCACCCCAGAAGCCATGTACCAGAACAATCGTGGGTTGCTTATTCATCGTTCGATTCCTCCGTGAAGAAAGTCGCCGACTATTCGCATGTCTCGTAGCCGGCCAGCGTATCGGCTATGCAGGTACCTTAAGTTAGCTTACGCCATGCCAAATATACGGGCCGCCTTGAATTATTTCGACTATGAATCCCACATTGCGATGTTCGCCTGAAAGCAGGCCATCTAATCTTCCAGTTGCTTCAATAAAGCATGCGCGCCTCCTGAAAGCGTGCGCCGCTCGTGCCAGACCGCGCCGAGTTCGCGCTGCATGGACAGACCGCTGACTTCCAGTGACTGGATGGATGGTCCCAGCATCGAGCGTGGCAGAACGCTCCAGCCCAGGCCGATTTCCACCAGCATCTTCAGCGTTTCGAGATAGTTGGTGGCGAGGCGAATATGCGGCGCGACGCCGTGCTTCTGCAGTTCGGCCTTGACGATGCGGTGCGTGTAGGTGGATTCGTCGGGCATCACTGCCGGGTATTCGGCCAGTTCGGGCAATTTCACCTTCGTTCTCTTTGCCAGCGGATGATCCGGCGCAATGACTACGGTCATCGGGTCGGGCCAGATCAGGCGCATCTCCAGGTGCGGCAGTGGTTGCGCAGGCAGGGTGACGATGCCCAGTTCGAGTTTGCCCGCCAGCACCTGCTGGCAGGCGATTTCCGAGTCCATGAAATGGATGTCGAGATCGACGCCGGGATACCGCCGGGTGAACTCGCGCAGCACCGGCGGCAGCCGGTGCAGACCGATGTGGTGGCTGGTGCCGATGGACAGCCGGCCGCTCACCTGGTCCGACAGGTGCGATAGCGCGCGGCGGCCGTCTTCCATGTCGTGCAGTGCGCGCTTGGCGTAGGGCAGCAGGGTGCGCCCGGCATCGGTGAGGCTGATGCTGCGGCCGACGCGGTCGAATAGCGGCTTGCCCAGTTGTTCTTCCAGCACGGCGATGCGCTTGCTGATGGCCGGCTGCGACAGGTGCAGGGTTTCGCCGGCGCGCGAGAACGAGCCGGATTCGGCGACTTCGACAAAGGCGGCCAGGGCTTGGGTATCCATGCGGCTATCCGTTAATTAATTACTTTATGGAATATATTATATAAAAACGATTCATTGGAGTTATTGATGAGTCCGCCCTAAGATGCGCGCCATCAAGAGGTGACACATGACCAAAACCGCTAAAACTCTGTACGACAAGCTGTGGGATGCACACGTGGTGCGCGACAACGGCGACGGTTCCGCGCTGATTTACGTCGATCGCCATCTGGTGCACGAAGTCACCAGTCCGCAGGCCTTCGACGGCCTGCGCCTGAATGGCCGCCAGCCCTGGCGCCTGCACGCCAACCTGGCTGTGGCCGACCACAACGTGCCGACCACCGACCGCAGCAAGGGCATCGCCGATCCGATTTCGCGCGCGCAGGTGGATGCGCTGGACAGTAACTGCGCCGAGTTCGGTATCACCGAATTTCGCATGAACGACTTGCGCCAGGGCATCGTGCACGTCATCGGCCCCGAACAGGGCGCGACCTTGCCGGGCATGACCGTGGTCTGCGGCGACTCGCACACTTCCACGCACGGCGCGTTTGGCGCGCTGGCTTTCGGTATCGGTACCTCCGAGGTCGAGCATGCGCTGGCAACCCAAACGCTGGTGTTGAAGAAATCGAAGAACATGCGCATCACCGTGCGCGGTCACGTCGGCCCCGGCATCACCGCCAAGGACATCGTGTTGGCGATCATTGGCGAAATCGGCACTGCCGGAGGCACCGGCTATACCGTCGAGTTCGCAGGCGAGGCGATCCGTGCGTTGTCGATGGAAGGCCGCATGACGGTTTGCAACATGGCGATCGAGGGCGGCGCACGTGCCGGCATGATCGCCGTGGACGACACGACCATCGAGTACGTGAAGGGCCGCCCGTTCTCGCCCAAGGGCGAGAGCATGGACAAGGCCATCGCCTGGTGGAAGACCCTGCACAGTGACGACGGCGCAAAGTTCGACCGCGAGGTCGTGATCGACGCCGCGAGCATTCAGCCGCAGGTGACCTGGGGCACTTCGCCCGAGATGGTGTTGCCGGTTGGTGCGCGCGTGCCCGATCCAGCACAGGTCGGCGATGCAGTAAAGCGTTCGGGCATGGAAAAGGCGTTGGCCTACATGGGCCTGTCCGCCAACACGCCCATCGAGCAGATCAGCATCGACAAGGTGTTCATCGGCTCCTGCACCAACTCGCGTATCGAGGATTTGCGCGCGGCAGCCAGCGTGGTCAAGGGCAAGCAGCGCGCCGCCAACGTCAAACTGGCGATGGTGGTGCCGGGTTCCGGTCTGGTGAAACAGCAGGCCGAGGCCGAAGGTCTGGACAAGGTTTTCATCGCCGCCGGCTTCGAGTGGCGCGAGCCGGGTTGTTCGATGTGTCTGGCGATGAACGCCGACCGACTGGAGCCGGGCGAGCGCTGTGCCAGCACCAGCAACCGCAATTTCGAAGGCCGTCAGGGGCAGGGTGGACGCACGCACCTAGTGTCGCCGGCGATGGCGGCAGCGGCTGGTGTTGCCGGTCACTTCGTCGACGTGCGCGTTTTCGGTGGGTCGTAAATTTAATTTCTCTAAAGCTCATTTAATTTATTAAATATGTAACTTAATATTATGAAATCATTTAATAAAATAACTTCGATAATTGCACCCATGGATCGTCCCAACGTCGATACTGACGCGATCATCCCCAAGCAGTACCTGAAGTCGATCAAGCGCACCGGCTTCGGCCAGTACCTGTTCGATGACTGGCGCTATCTGGACAAGGGCGATCTCGATATTTCCGTGGCCAAGCGCCGGCCCAACCCCGATTTCGTGCTGAACAAGTCCGAGCATCGCGGCGCACAGATACTGGTATCGCGCGAGAATTTCGGCTGTGGTTCCTCCCGTGAGCACGCGGTGTGGGCGCTGGAGGATTACGGCTTCCGCGCGGTGATCGCGCCGAGCTATGCCGACATCTTCTTCAACAACAGTTTCAAGAACGGATTTTTGCCAATCACCCTGAAGCCGGAGGACGTGCAGGTGATTTTTGAGAGTGTGGAGAAGAATCCAGCCGCGCAGTTCACCATCGACCTGCCGGCGCAGGAAGTGAGGCTGCCGGATGGCAGGCAGTTCGGGTTCGAGATCGACGCTTTCCGCAAGGATTGCCTGGTACGCGGCCTCGACGAGATTGCCTTGACGTTACAGCACGCGGACGCGATCAAGGCGTATGAAGCGAAACGGCGCATCGAAGCGCCTTGGCTGTTCAACTGATATTGACGACTAAAGAGGCATGAACAAGAAAATACTGATTCTGCCGGGCGATGGCATCGGCCCCGAGATCATGGCCGAGGCCGTCAAGGTGCTGGAACTGTTCCGCGCCGAAGGCGAAATGCTCGAGTGGAGTTTTGGCCATCTCGGCGGCGCGGCCTACGACGCCGAAGGTCACCCGTATCCGCCCTCGACGCAGAAGGCGGCGCGCGCTGCAGATGCCATTCTGATGGGTGCGGTTGGCGGGCCGAAGTACGATGCGTTGCCGCGTGCGGTGCGGCCGGAGCAGGGCATTCTCGGCATTCGCAAGGATCTCGGCCTGTTCGCCAATCTGCGTCCGGCACTGGCTTATGAGGAACTGGCAGCGGCGTCGTCGTTCAAGCCTGAAGTGATTGCGGGTCTTGATCTCCTGATTCTGCGCGAGCTCACTGGCGAGATTTATTTTGGGCAGCCGCGTGGCCGCCGCAAGGCCGCGGATGGTTCCGACGAAGGCTACGACACGATGCACTACAGTCGGCCGGAAGTGGAGCGCATCGCGCATGTGGCCTTCCAGGCTGCGCGCAAGCGTAGCCAGCGCGTGTGCAGCGTGGACAAGGAAAACGTGCTGGAGACTTCACGCCTGTGGCGCGAGGTGGTGATCGAGGTTGGCAAGCAATATCCCGATGTGGCGCTTACGCACATGTACGTGGATAACGCTGCGATGCAGTTGGTGAAGAACCCGAAGCAGTTTGACGTGATCGTCACTGGCAACATCTTTGGCGACATTCTTTCCGACGAGGCCTCGATGCTGGCCGGGTCGATCGGCATGCTGCCGTCGGCTTCGCTGGATGTGAACAACAAGGGGCTTTATGAGCCGATCCACGGCAGTGCACCGGACATCATGGGCCAGAACAAGGCCAATCCGCTGGCGACGATTCTGTCGGTAGGCATGATGTTCAAATACACGTTCAATCGTGCCGACCTTTCCGATCGCATCAACGCGGCGGTGAAAAAGGTGCTGCGTGAAGGCAAGCGTACTGGCGATATTGCGCAGCCGGGCGAGAAAACCATCGGCACGAAGGAAATGGGCGCAGCAGTAGTTGCTGTACTACGCAACTAAAAGATAGAGAAGCGACATGAAGAAGTTGGGACTGGTGGGCTGGCGCGGCATGGTGGGTTCGGTGCTGATGCAGCGTATGCAGGAAGAGAATGACCTTGAGCTGGTTGAGCCGCATTTTTTCAGCACCTCGAATGCGGGCGGACTGGGGCCGAAGATCGGTGGCAGGGACACGCCTGCGCTGAAGGACGCGAACAGCGTCGAAGCGCTGCGGGCGATGGACATCGTCATCACCTGCCAGGGCGGCGACTATACGAACGAGATTTTCCCGAAGCTGCGCGCGGCCGGCTGGAACGGTTACTGGATCGACGCGGCCTCCGCGCTGCGCATGCAGGACGATGCGGTGATCATTCTCGACCCGGTCAACCTGCCGGTGATCAAGGATGCGCTGGCGGCGGGCGTGAAGAACTACATCGGCGGCAACTGCACGGTTTCGCTGATGCTCATGGCAATGGGCGCGCTGTACAAGGCGGACCTGATCGAGTGGATGTCGGCGATGACCTACCAGGCGGCGTCAGGCGCGGGTGCGCAGAATATGCGTGAGCTGATCGGGCAGATGGGCGTCCTCCATCAATCCGTGAACAAGGAATTGCAGAGCCCGGCTTCCGCCATTCTGGACATCGACCGCAAGGTGGCGGAGGCACAACGCGCCAGTGATTTTCCTGCGAGTCACTTCGGCGTACCGCTGGCGGGTTCGCTGATTCCGTATATCGACAAGCAGCTCGACAACGGCCAGTCCAAGGAGGAATGGAAGGGCCAGGCCGAGACCAACAAAATCCTCGGCCGCGAGGCGAACCCGGTGCCGGTGGACGGCCTGTGCGTGCGCATCGGCGCCATGCGCTGCCACTCGCAGGCACTGACCATCAAGCTCAAGCGCGATGTGCCGCTGGCTGAGATTGAGCAGATGATCCGCGGCGACAGCGAGTGGGTGCGACTAGTGCCAAATACCCGCGAAGCGTCGATAAAAGACCTGACGCCGGTTGCCGTTACCGGCACGCTCAACGTCGCGGTCGGCCGTTTGCGCAAGCTCAACATGGGACCCGGGTACCTGGGCGCATTTACCGTGGGCGACCAGTTGCTGTGGGGCGCGGCGGAGCCATTACGCCGTATGCTACGCATCCTGCTTCAAGGCTGAGACGAAATGAGCCAAAAGTCTGAGCGCCGAGGTCTTGGTTCGTGACTATTTATAGTGTATAAAAGGGCTTACAAGCGTTAATTAACGAAGATCGTTAATACGTTGATAGGGGCCACCGCAGCGCCGTTGGCTTCAGATGGGGAGATACCATGTTGCGAAAGTTTGCTCTGATTGCGGCACTCGGACCCGTCCTGTGGCTCTCGACGGCTTACGCCTTGAGCCTAGGCGATATCGATGTGCAGTCGCGCCTGAATCAGCGATTCAGCGCAGTGATTCCCCTCAGCGCGATTGATGCTGAGGATGCCGACAGCATCCAGGTTCAACTGGGCAGCAACGATGATTTCGCCAAGGCGGGTATCGAGCGCGCCGACTACCTGAGTTCGCTGACTTTCCAGGTTAAAACAGACGGCAAAAATCCGCGCGTCGTAATTTCCAGCAATCTGATCGCGCATGACCCTTTCCTGAATTTCCTGCTGGAGGTACGTTCTCAGGGCACGCGGCTGCTGCGCCAGTACACGGTACTGCTCGATCCGCCTAATTATGCCGAGCCCTCGGTGCCCATCGCCGCGAACGCTGCGCCCGCAGAATCCGCAGCGCCGGAAGCCGCGCAAGGCAATCCGCCGGCGCAATCCGCTCCTGCATCGCCTGCTGCCGGCGTGACTGGAGAAGAAAATCCCGCCGCGGCACCCGTCCACACGCAATATGGCCCGGTCAAGCCTGGCGAAACGCTGTGGAGCATCGCCGCCAAGCTGCGCAGCGATCCGTCGATCACCATGAACCAAGTGCTGTTGGCGATTTACAACAGTAACCGCAGGGCCTTCGAGCCGCGGCTTGAAGTGCGCAAGGGTTCGATGCTTGAAGTGCCCACACTGGATCAAATGCGTTCGGTAAGCGCGGTCGAAGCAACCCAGCGTGTGGAACGATTGAGCGGCAAACACGCCCACGCGCAAAAACCGCGTAGCCGGGCTCAGCGGCACGTCAAGCCGGCAAAAGCGGCCGAAGCAGCTGCACCGGCACCCGCTCCAGCATCTGCTCCGGTACCCGCGCAAGCTGCTCCGGGCCCATCCGCGGAAAACAAGCCCGACACGGGCATGCAGGTTCAAAACCAGCCGGCCCCTGCGCCGGCTGTCGAGTCAACGAAGCCTGTATCAGCGCCTGAACCGACCAAGCTTGCCGCCGAAACTGGCAAGCCGAAAACGGTGGAGGCGCCGGCGCCGGCATCGAGTCTTCCGGGCAGCGTACCGACCGAGCCCGCTGCCGCGCCTGCGGCCGCCACACCCGCCCAAGCAGAAAATCCTCCGCCCGTGGTCACGACTCCCGCGAATGCTGAGCCGGTGCCTGTGCCGGTACCCGCCGCTCCTGTCAAGCCGGCTGTGCAACCGTCGGCGCCGCCTTCACCTCCGCCTGAGTCCCTGATGGACACCCTGATGCCCTGGGGTGCCGGCGTGGTGGTTCTGTTGCTCGGCCTCCTGGGTCTGCGTCTGGCGCGCAGCAAGCGCTCGGCGAACTCGATGGACGATCGCCCGACGGCCAAGAAACGCGACTGGCGCTTCTGGAAGAAAGACAAACCGGTTGCTCCCGCGGCGGCGCCCGCGACTCTGGGCAGCATGCGCGTGCCAAAAGCGCCTGCTGTCGCTACTGCGGTGGCCGTCGCGACGGCAGCCACCGCGGCCAAGGCGCGGCTTGGCGACACGCTGCAGGCGGCACCGGCAGCCCCAGCCAGGACACCCCAGTTCGAGCAGACGTTGGAGCAGACTGCTCAACTGCCGAATTTTGATTCGACGCAGACGGTTGAGGCGCCGGTCAGCAAGCCCAGCAGCAGAAACATCGGCACCGACTCAGTTGATTTCGATGTCACCGGCAAGTTCGAGGCGGAGACGCTGAAGGTTGATCTCAGCGCTGACGATCCCTTGTCCGAGGCGGATTTCCATCTGGCTTATGGGCTCTACGACGAAGCGGCGCTGTTGCTGAAAAAAGCGATCGCAAAGGATCCCAAGCGCAAGGATCTGAGTGTCAAGTTGGCGGAAACCTATTTCCGCGCGGGCAAGGCGTTGGAGTTTACCGAGACAGCGGAACCACTCAAAGCGCAGTTACCTGCGGCGGAATGGCAGAAGCTCGCCATCATGGGTCAGCAGCTGAATCCAGACGCGGATCTGTTCAAGACCGCGGGTGCGACCGCAGCGATAGCAGGGGTCATGGACTTGGCATTCGACGAGCCGGAGGCGACTGCGGCCATCGCGCCGCCTTCCACAGGCAAGAAGCCCTTCGCATCCGATAGCGGGCTGGATTTCAAGCTCGAAGACTTCGATGCGCCGCACGTCGCGGAGCCGGTCAAGCCCGTCGCTGCGGCAGCGGCGACCAGTAGCGATAACACACTCGAATTCAATCTCACCGATTTTGATCTAAGTCCGGCCGGGGCCAAGGCGGCTACGCACGATGCGCCGGCGGCGAAAACGCCGACCATCGATGAAATCAAGCTCGAAAATTTCGACCTCGGCGATGCCTCCGAGGACAGCCACGCGATTTCCGCAGGAGATGAGGCGGGCACCAAGCTTGATCTGGCGCGCGCGTATGTGGATATGGGCGACAACGAGACCGCGCGCACGCTGCTCAACGAAGTCATGGAGCAGGGCAGCGCCACCCAGAAGACCGACGCCGAAACCCTGCTGAAGCGCCTGGCCTGAGAGAGTTACATGAGCGGGCGGTGTGCATTGTCACGCCGACCGCTTTTTTCATATACGGTTGAGACATGACCCGCTGGGCGGCAGGCATCGAATACATCGGCACGGCCTACGGCGGCTGGCAGGCGCAGAGCAAAGTTCACTCGGTGCAGGCGACCTTGCAGGCCGCGCTTTCCAAGGTCGCGGACCATGCGGTTGTGATGACTTGCGCCGGACGCACCGATGCCGGTGTGCATGCCTTCCAGCAGGTCGCGCACTTCGACAGCGCGGCGCGGCGTTCACCGTATGCCTGGCTGCTCGGCACCAACACCAACCTGCTGCGCGACATCAGCCTGCGCTGGATCCAGCCAGTCGATGAATCGTTCAGCGCACGCTACTCGGCGCTTGCGCGGCATTACCGCTACCTCATCCACAATCACCGCGCGCGCTCGGCGCTGCTGCACGGCCGCGCCGCGTGGTGGGCGCAGGCGCTGGACGCGGAGGCGATGCATCGCGCCGCGCAGGTGCTGACCGGTGAGCACGATTTTTCCGCCTTCCGCGATTCGCAGTGCCAGTCGCATACGCCGGTGCGCCTGATGAAAAGCCTGCGCCTGTTCCGCAGCGGCGAATTCGTCGTGATGGACATCTGCGCCAACGCTTTTCTGCACCATATGGTGCGCAACATCATCGGCTCACTGGCCGAGGTGGGCCTGGGCAAACGGCCTGAATCCTGGATGGCGGAATTGCTGGCGGGGCGTGATCGCACGCAGGCAGGCGTGAATGCGCCGCCCGATGGCCTGTATTTCGTGGGGCCGGAATATCCGGCAGAATTCGCGCTGCCGCCGCCGCCCACACCCTGGCTGCCGGCCTGAACGAGGCATAATCGCCACCCGCTCTCACGGTTTTGAATCGACATGCTGTTATTAAATAGTTACTATTTATAATAATAGTAACTAATAAATCACAAGCGCCTCGGCTGAATTCTCAAGGGCGGGTGATGCGGAAAACCCCGAATGAACCCTGGACAGACCACTGCACGACGCACACGCATCAAGTTCTGCGGCATTACCCGCGCGGAAGATGCCGCGCGCGCCACCGAGTTGGGTGTGGATGCGCTGGGATTTGTGCTGGTGCCACGCAGTCCGCGCTTTATCGCACCTGCCGCGGCCGCTATCATCCGCCGCGCGCTGCCGCCTTTCGTCAGCGCCGTTGCCTTATTCCAGGATGCAAATGCCGAAGAAGTGCAGGCTGCGGTGAACCCGTTGCGGCCCGATCTCCTCCAGTTCCATGGCAGCGAGACGGCTGCATTCTGCGAGAGTTTCGGGCTGCCCTACATGAAGGCCGTGGCGATGGCAGAGCCGCAGGATCTGGAACAGGCGGCACGCGAATTTGACTCGTCGTCTGCGCTGCTGCTCGACAGCCACGGGCAGGGCGGCATGGGCGGGCGCGGCGAGACCTTCGACTGGACCAAGGTAGTGCGCAGCGGCAAGCCGCTGGTGCTGGCCGGCGGCCTCAATGCGCAGAATGTTGGCGAAGGCATACACAGCCTGCGGCCTTATGCGGTGGATGTGTCCAGTGGCATCGAGTCGCGTCCCGGTATCAAGAATTTCGAGAAAATGCGTGCGTTCGTGGATGCCGTGCGGCGCGCCGACCTAGAGTTGAGTTCATGACTTATCAGTACCCGGATGCACACGGTCACTTCGGCCCCTATGGCGGCCAGTTCGTCGCTGAAACCCTGATGGAACCCTTGCGCGCGCTGACGGCGGCCTACACTCAGCTCAAGGACGACCCCGCGTTTCTGGCCGAACTGGACAAGGACCTCAAGTATTACGTCGGCCGCCCGTCGCCGCTGTATCACGCCGAGCGCCTGACCCGGAAATGGGGCGGAGCGCAGGTCTACATCAAGCGCGAAGACCTCAACCACACCGGCGCGCACAAGGTGAACAACACCGTCGGCCAGGCTCTGCTCGCGAAGTTTCTGGGCAAGACCCGCATCATCGCCGAGACCGGCGCAGGCCAGCACGGCGTGGCCACCGCGACCATCGCCGCACGCCTGGGCCTCAAGTGCGTGGTCTACATGGGCGCGGAGGATGTGCAGCGCCAGTCGCCGAATGTGTACCGCATGAAGCTGCTGGGCGCGGAGGTGGTGCCGGTGCAGAGCGGCACGCGCACGCTCAAGGACGCGCTCAACGAGGCGATGCGCGACTGGGTCACGAACGTGGACGACACTTTTTATGTGATCGGCACCGTAGCCGGGCCACATCCGTATCCGATGCTGGTGCGCGATTTCAACGCTGTGGTCGGCCGCGAACTGCTGACCCAGACCCGCGAGCAGATCGGGCGGCTGCCGGATGCGCTGGTCGCCTGCGTCGGTGGTGGTTCCAATGCCATCGGCATGTTCCATCCCTTCATCGATCACAAGGAGGTGGCGCTGTATGGCATCGAGGCCGGCGGACGCGGCGTCGATACCCCAGACCACGCCGCGCCACTCACGGCTGGCCGACCGGGCGTGTTGCATGGCAATCGCACCTACATCATGGCCGACGAAAACGGCCAGATCATGCCCACGCATTCGATTTCTGCAGGCCTGGATTATCCTGGCGTTGGGCCGGAACATTCCTGGCTCAAGGACATCGGTCGCGTCACCTACGCGCCGGTCAACGACGATGCGGCGCTCGCTGCGTTCCACGAACTGACGCTGGTCGAAGGCATCATTCCTGCGCTGGAGTCCTCACACGCCTTTGCCTATGCCAAGAATCTTGCCGCGCAACTGGGCAAGGTCAAGGCCATCGTCGTGAATCTTTCCGGTCGCGGCGACAAAGATATTTTCACCATTGCCAAGTTGGAGGGAATTTCCCTCACATGAGCCGTCTCGCAAAGGTTTTCACCGCGCTGAAAGCGCAGAAGCGCAAGGCGCTGATCCCCTACATCACCGCCGGCGATCCGCATCCGCAGCACACGGTTTCTTTCATGCACGCGCTGGTGAAAGCGGGCGCGGACGTGGTCGAACTGGGCGTGCCGTTTTCCGATCCGATGGCCGATGGCCCTACCATCCAGCTCGCCTGCGAGCGCGCGCTGGCGCACGGCACCAGCCTGTGGCAGGTGATGGACATGGTCGCGGAATTCCGCAAGACCGACGGCAAGACGCCGGTGGTGCTGATGGGCTACCTCAATCCCATCGAGATGCGCGGCCTCAAGCCATTTGCGGAAAAGGCGCAGGCCTGCGGCGTGGACGGTGTGCTGATCGTGGATCTGGCGGTGGAGGAGTCCTCGGCTTATCTGCCGGTGCTGCGCGAGCATGGCCTGGACTGCATCTTCCTGCTGGCGCCGACCAGTCCGGTCGAGCGCATCACCGCCATCGCGCGCGAGGCCAGCGGCTATCTCTATTACGTTTCGCTCAAGGGCGTCACGGGTGCCGCGACGCTGGATGTGGATAGTGTCGCAGCCAAGCTCACAAAAATCCGCAAGGTCACCGATCTGCCGGTGGCAGTGGGTTTCGGTATCCGCGATGCCGCCAGCGCAGCCGCCGTGGGCCGCGTGGCTGACGGCGTGGTGGTGGGCAGCATGCTGGTGTCGGCCATCGAAAAAGGCCAGTCCGAACCGGGCAGATTGCCGGAAATACTCGGTGCTAAACTCAAGCCCCTGCGTGACGCCCTGGATAAACTGGAAGCCCATCGCTCATGACCAGCTGGCTCGAAAAAATTGCGGGTTCAAAACTGCTCACCACCGGCGCGCGCAAGCGCAATGTGCCGGAAGGGCTGTGGACCAAGTGCGAAAGCTGCCAGTCCGTGCTGTATCGGGCGGAACTGGAACGCACGCTGGAGGTGTGTCCCAAGTGCGGCGCGCATCGCAACATCACTGCGCGCCAGCGTCTTGACCATTTTCTTGACGCCGAACCGCGTATCGAGATCGGCGAAAAAATCGGCCCGCTCGATCCGCTGAAATTCCGTGACAGCCGCAAATACACCGAGCGCATCAAGGAAGCGCAGAACGATACCGACGAACGCGATGCACTGGTGGTGATGCGCGGCCAGCTGATGGGCCTGCCGCTGGTGGTGACGGCCTTCGAGTTCAGCTTCATGGGCGGCTCCATGGGCAGCGTGGTCGGCGAGAAGTTCGTGCAGGGTGTCAATGCCAGCCTAGAGTTCGGTGTGCCATTGGTGCTGTTTTCCGCCAGTGGCGGAGCGCGCATGCAGGAATCGCTGTTCTCGCTGATGCAGATGGCCAAGACCAGCGCGGCGCTGGCCAAGCTCGCGGAACGCGGCCTGCCGTTCATCTCCGTGCTGACGCATCCGACCATGGGCGGCGTCTCCGCCAGCCTTGCGATGCTCGGCGACATCAACATCGCCGAACCCAAGGCCCTGATCGGCTTCGCCGGCCCGCGCGTGATCGAGCAGACTGTGCGCCAGAAACTGCCGGAAGGCTTCCAGCGCGCCGAGTTCCTGCTGGAGCAGGGCCATATCGACACCATCGTGGATCGCCGCGAGATGCGCGAAAAGATTTACCGCATGCTCGCAATGCTCACGCATTTTTCGCCCAGCATCGCCGCCGCTCACTAGGAACACGTCCACCCGCTCTTGCCGTTTGCGGCATACTTACTGTTATTAAATATTGATTATATTTAACTATAGTCAATAATAAATAACATACTCCCAGGCAAACAGGCGCAGAGCGGGTCACGAAGAATCGCTTCAGCCGCTCATGCTCCCTCAAACTCAGTGGACACTCGCCGACTGGCTGCGCTGGCAGGAAAATCTGCACCCGCGCGCCATCGCGATGGGACTGGAGCGGGTTGGCGAAGTCGCCGCGCGCATGGGGCTGCCCGATGCGCGCATCCGCACGCTGACCATCGCGGGCACCAACGGCAAGGGCTCCAGCGCCACGCTAGCCGCGGGCATCTACCGCGCCGCGGGTTATCGCGTTGGTCTCTATACCTCGCCGCATCTGCGCCGCTACAACGAGCGCATCGCCATCGACGGCACCGAGGCCGCCGACGCCGAACTGTTCCGCGCGTTCCTGGCCGTCGAGCAGGCGCGGGCGGATATATCGCTGACCTATTTCGAATTCGGCACGCTGGCCGCGCTATGGCTGTTCCGCGAGGCGCGCGTGGACATGCAGGTGCTCGAAGTCGGCCTCGGCGGGCGGCTCGATGCGGTCAACCTGGTGGACACAGACTGCGCGCTGATCACCAATATCGGCCTCGATCACACCGACTGGCTGGGCCCGGACCGCGAGAGCATCGGCCACGAGAAAGCCGGCATCTTGCGCGCCGGACGGCCGGCAATTTGCGTGGACCGCGAGCCTCCGGCATCCGTGACGAGGCATGCGCAGGAGTTGGGAATTACGCTGATGCGCATCGGCCATGAATTCAATTTCACGAGCGGAGATGGCCGCTGGAGCTGGCGGGGAGGCGAGGAAGTCATGCCGAACCTGCCGATGCCCGGCCTGCGCGGCGTCACACAACTGCGCAACGCCGCAGGCGTAATCGCCGCAACGGCCGCGCTGAACAGCACACTGCCGGTCACGCCGGATGCCATCCGCAAGGCACTGCCGGCGCTGCGCCTGCCAGGGCGCTTCCAGCGCATCGGCGATGTCATCCTGGACGTGGGCCATAACGCGGAGGCCGCGGCGGTTCTGGCGGATAATCTGCGCGCTGAGCGCATTGTCGGCCGCGTTCTGCTGGTGCTTGGCATGCTCACCGACAAACCGGTTGAAGCCTTCGCACACGCGCTTGCGCCTGTTGTGCACGGGGTGTTTGCGGCAGGCTTGGCCGGGCCGCGAGGGCAGTCGGCGGAGGCGCTGGCGTTGCGTCTGCGCAGCATTGGCCTGCACTGCACCGAACATGCGGAAATTATCGATGCGTATGCAGCGGCGCGCGGGACCGCGCGGGCGGAGGATGTGATCGTGGTGACGGGTTCATTCCTGAGTGTGGCGGCGGTGGCGGAAGTGCTCGATGGATGACCGTCTGAAACGCCGTCTCGCCGGTGTCGCCGTTCTGCTGGCTGCGGCGCTGCTGGTCAGCTTTCTGCTACCGCGCCCCGGCCCGCACCACGACGGCACTGCCCAGCGCGTGACGATCGATCTGCATGCGCCCACGCCAGCGCCCGTTGCGGTTTTGCCCTCGACACCCGTGCCGCCAGTGATTGCGGCGCCGGTAGCTACACAGGTCACGCAGGCGCAGCCGGCTGCGGACAATGACGCGCCGGAACCTGGCGTTGAAGACCCGGCGGCGATGCCGGACACGCAGCCCGTTGCCGCGGAACACTCACCGGAGAAGATCGCGACGAAACCTGTGCAGAAACCCGTCGCGCCGGAGGCAGTCAAGCCCGCTCCAATCGCTGTGCAGAAAACGCCTGCCTCTCCTGCCGCCAACAAAGGCGGCTGGTATGTGCAGGCAGGAGCCTTCACCGACGCTGACCATGCGCACGAAACGGTGAGCAAGCTCGAAAGCGGCGGGTTCAAGGCGATCATTTCGCCGGTGGAGGCCCCTGGCGGCGTCCTGTACCGCGTCCGCATCGGCCCCTACGGCAGCCGCGAACAGGCCCATGTTGCCCAGCCCGGCGTGGCGAAACTCGGCTTTGCGCAAAGCGCGCTGGTCGAACAATGATCCATGACCGCGCGTGGTAAAATCCGCGCCGTTCCCGTAGCGGTCCTGTTCTCATGATCTGGGTGGATTGGTGCATCGTCGCGGTTTTTGTCATCTCCATTCTTGTCGGCGTCCTGCGCGGTTTCGCCCATGAAATCCTGAACTTGCTGACCTGGGTGCTAGCCTTCGTGCTGGCAGCCGTATTCGGCCACATGCTGGCCGATGTGTTTGCGGCGCACATCAACGAACCTGCCGTGCGCGTCGGCTGTGCCTATGCAATCCTGTTCATCGGCGGCCTGCTGTTCGGCGCAATCCTCACGCATCTGCTGACCGACTGGATCAGCAACAGCATGTTCAGCAACGTCAATCGCACACTGGGCGCCGGATTCGGATTCCTGCGCGGGGTATTTGTGATCACGGTGTTCGTGCTCTGCGCCAGCACTATGGGCTCGAAGCAGGACCGCTGGTGGCATCAATCTATCTTCGTGCCGCAGTTTGAAGTGTTGGCCAACCTCCTGAAACCGGTGGTGCCGGCAAGCTGGCTGGACATGCTCAGGCCCGGTGCAGTGCCCGTTGCGCCGTCCACATTGCAGAAACAGCGCGCGTCCTAAAGAGGTCTTCCATGTGCGGCATTGCAGGCATCGTTTCCCAGGGACCGGCGGTCAACCAGGAACTGTTTGATGCGCTCACCATGCTCCAGCATCGCGGGCAGGACGCCGCGGGCATTATCACCAACGACGGCAGCCGTCTCTACCTGCGCAAGGAAAACGGGCTGGTGCGCGATGTGTTCAACAAAGATGAGCACATGCTGCAACTGCGCGGGCCGATGGGAATCGGGCATGTGCGCTATCCCACCGCCGGTTGCTCGACCTCGGCCGAGGCGCAGCCGTTCTACACGAACATGCCTTTTGGCATCGCGCTGTCGCACAACGGCAATCTCACTAACGCCGAAGAACTCAAGCAGGAACTGTTCCTGCAGGATCGGCGCCACCTCAATACCGAGTCCGACTCCGAGGTGCTGCTCAATATCTTCGCGCATGAACTGATGCAGCGCGGCGCACTGCGCCTGCACCCAGACGACGTGTTCGCGGCGGTTTCCGGCGTGCATCAGCGCTGCCGCGGCGCGTATGCCTGCGTGGCGATGATCTCCGGCTATGGCGTGGTCGGTTTCCGCGATCCCTACGGCATCCGCCCGGTGGTTTACGGCGTGCGCGAGACCGCGCGCGGCAAGGACTACATGATCGCCTCGGAGTCGGTCGCGCTGAATGCGCTGGGCTATGAAATGCTCGGTGACATCGCACCTGGCGAGGCGGTTTACATCACCCACGACGGCAAGCTGCACCGCCGCCAATGCGCCGCCAATCCGATTTATTCGCCGTGCATTTTCGAACACGTCTACCTAGCGCGCCCCGACTCGGTGATCGACGACGTCTACGTCTACAAGGCGCGCTTGCGCATGGGCGTGAAACTGGCGGAGAAAATACTGCGCGAATGGCCGGATCACGATATCGACGTGGTGATTCCGATTCCAGACACCAGCCGCGTCGCCGGCGCGGAGTTGGCCACACGGCTCGGCGTGTCCTACCGCGAAGGCTTCATCAAGAACCGCTATATCGGCCGCACTTTCATCATGCCGGGCCAGGCGCAGCGCAAGAAGTCTGTGCGCCAGAAACTCAATCCGGTCGATCTCGAATTCCGCGGCAAGAACGTGCTGCTGGTGGACGACTCCATCGTGCGCGGAACCACCTCGCAGGAGATCATCCAGATGGCGCGTGAGTCCGGCGCGCGCAAGGTTTATTTCGCTTCCGCTTCGCCGCCAGTGCGTTACCCAAATGTCTATGGCATCGACATGCCGACTTCGTCCGAGCTGGTGGCGCACGGCCGCACGGTGCCGGAACTGGAGCACATGCTCGGTGCGGACCGCCTGATTTTCCAGGATCTCGGCGATCTGATCGAGGCGGTGCGCGCGGGCAACCCCAAGCTCACACGCTTCGACGCCTCCGTATTCACCGGCGAATACATCACTCAGGATGTGACCTCGGAATATCTCAATCAACTGGAACTGTTCCGCTCGGATGCGGCCAAGCAGCAGCGCAACCGTCCGCCGCAGACCGTGCTGGAACTCAAGAACGCCTGAATTTTCAACTTTTGCTGCACGGGGTCATGAGATGAAAAAAACACTGATGGTGCTGCTGGCGCTGGCCGGTTCCACGGCCTGGGCAGCGGGAACGCCGCACGCCGGCGCCAAGGGCGTGGAGCGTCTGCTGGAAGTCAGTCACGCGGAAAACATGTCCGCACAGATGCAGGCGCAGATTCAGGCGTCCTTGAATCAGCAGGCGCAGCAGATGCAGCTGACCGATGCGCAGCGCCCGATCGTGGACAAGTACACCAAGGAAATATCCGACCTGATCCTCCCGGAGCTGGCCTGGAGCAAGTTCGAGCCGGATCTCGTGAAGATTTATTCCGAGACTTTCACTGACAAGGAAATCAGCGATCTCACGAAGTTTTACGAAACCGAAACCGGACAGTCCTATCTCAAGAAGTCACTAGCGCTGAATCAAAAGATTGCGTTGCTAACGCAGTCCAGGATGCGGCCGCTGATGCCCAGGATTCAGGACATCTCGCGGCGCATGGATGCTGAATTGGCGGCGCAGAAAAAAGCGGCTGTGCCCAAGAAATGATTAGAATCGCGGCCCACAATGGGCCGACATCCGGGGATACGCCACTCCGGGCATAGGCACTTTTTGCAATCAGGTTCTGAGGCGCTCACATGAACTACGGCATCACCACAAGCATCCTGCACTCCGATTCCCTGGCAGGCGCCGAACATGGCGCGGTGCACAAGCCGATGCACACCGCGGCCGCTTACGCCTACAGCTCATCGCGCGATTTGGCTGCGGTTTTCCAGGGCAGCAAATCCGGCTTCGTGTACGCGCGCCAAGGCAACCCGACGGGTGCGGCGCTCGAGGCAAAAATCTCTCTGCTGGAAGATGCCCGAGCAACGGCGTGCTTTTCCACCGGAATGGCAGCGATTGCCGCGGTACTGATCTCTCTGCTGCGCGCAGGCGATCACATCGTCAGCAGCCAATTTCTGTTCGGGAATACCAACAGCCTGTTGCAAACGCTGCAGGGCATGGGGATCGAGGTCAGTTTTGTCGACGCCACCGATGCGGCTCATGTGGCGGCGGCGCTGCGCCCGAATACCCGACTAGTGTTCGTCGAGACCATCGCCAACCCACGCACGCAGGTGACGGACCTCGACGGCATCGGCAGGCTCTGCGCCGACCGGCGCCTGCTTTACGTTGTGGACAGCACACTGACGCCGATACTGTTCCGCGCACGCGATGTACGCGCAGGCCTGGTGGTGCATGCGCTGACCAAGGGCATCGGCGGACATGGAAACGCGATGGGTGGCGCAGTTTGCGACACCGGACTGTTCGACTGGGCGAGCTTCGACAACATCCTGCCGGTTTACAAAAAAGGTGACGCAGCCGGCTGGGGCATGCTGCAAATCCGCAAGAAGGGGCTGCGCGACCTTGGTGCTACGCTGCGCGCCGAAGACGCTCATCGCATTGCCGTAGGCGCCGAGACCCTGGTGCTGCGCAGCGAACGCGCCTGCGACAACGCGATCCAACTGGCGCGCTGGCTGGAAGCGCAGCCGCAGGTGCAAAGGGTGTATTACCCCGGCCTGCAAAGTCACGCCGAACATACTCGCGCAGCGACTCTGTTCAAGGGAGGATTCGGAACCCTGCTGGCGTTCGAGCTGCGGACCGGTATCGACTGTTTCGACTTTCTCGACGCGCTGAAGCTGGTCATCGTCTCCAGCCATCTTTCCGATACGCGCACGCTAGCGATCCCGGTGGCGCATACCATTTTCTGGGAAATGGGGCCGGAGCGGCGCCAGACGATGGGTATTGCCGATGGCCTGATCCGGCTGTCGGTGGGCATCGAGGATCTGGCTGACCTTAGGGGCGACATCGCGCAGGCGCTCGGTCAGTTTCCGGTGTAAGCGGGAGACTGTTGCAAGCGTCCAACGGACGATGAGCCTACATTTTTAAGTTTCCAGTACATCGCCTGAAACAGCAGACCACTTCTTGTCCGGTGTACGCCGCGTTAATCGAGCGCGACCCGGAACGCAAATGCGCGCTGGTCGCGGCGCTGCGTTCGCCTGCCCCTGCCGCAGCCAATGTGAATGATGCCGACCTTGGGTATCTGATTCCCGGCCGTCCTGAACGGCCGCTGCTTATTCACCCCAGCGAAGTGCCAAAGCGTGGGCTGGGTTCGCCCGCAGGCCGCGCCGCGCTGATTCACGCAGTGGCGCATATCGAATTCAACGCCATCAATCTCGCGCTTGACGCCTGCTGGCGGTTTCGCGGCATGCCCGCGGACTATTACCGCGACTGGCTCTCAGTGGCGCAGGACGAAGCGCGGCATTTCCTCATGCTGCGTGCGCGGCTGGCTGAACTCGGATACGCCTACGGCGACTTCTCAGCCCATAACGGTCTGTGGGAAGCAGCGGAAAAAACCCGCCACGATGTACTGGTGCGTATGGCGCTGGTGCCAAGGGTGCTGGAAGCGCGCGGGCTCGACGTGACGCCCGGCATGATCGACCGGCTGCAAGCTCTGGGCGATACCGCGACCATGCGCATCCTGAGTGTGATCCTGCAGGAGGAAGTGCGGCATGTTGCCATCGGCACACGCTGGTTCCGTCATCTCTGCGCGGAGCGCGGCCTGGATTCGACCCAGACGTTCACGCGGCTGCTTGAGCAATACAACATGCGCATCCGCCTGCCACTCAACCGCGTTGCTCGCGCGGCCGCCGGTTTCGATGAACGGGAGCTTGAAGGCGCAAACTGAAACGCGCGCAAGTGTTAGTGGACGGGCAGGGAGATGCGGCGCATGCCCGCGCTGTCAACCTGCATGTACTCCGCGTAATCGGGCCGCCAGTCGGCGAGCACGATGCGCGTCAGGCCATGACCGTGGTCATGCTCAGCTGGGCGATGCGTATGGCCGTGAATCATGCGCGAAACGCCATGCTGGCCGAACGCGGCAACGATAGCGCCTGTGTTTACATCCATGATTTCTCTGGGCTGCCAGGCTTTCTTCGAGCTCTGACCGCGCAGGTTGCCGGCGATGCGTTCACGAAGCGAGCGCGGCAGGTGCAGATAGCCCCATTGCGCCAGCGGACGGCGTGAAAAGCGCCGCCAGCGCTGATAGGCCTCGTCGTCCGTGCAATAAATGTCGCCATGCGAGAGTAGCGTCGGCACACCGCAGAGATCGATGACATGCGGATCGGGCAGGATGCGCACGCCGCTGATTTCCGCGAAGTGCGCACCTACCATGAAGTCGCGGTTGCCGTGCATGTACGACACCGGCACGCCCAGCGCGGTCAGCGCCGCAAGATGGCTGACCTCGCGTGCATAGACCTGCAAGCCTTCCTTGTCGCCGATCCAGTATTCAAACAGGTCGCCGAGTATGAAAACCTGCGCGGCCTCGCGCGCCGGGCCGTCGAGGAAGCGCAGGAAAGTCTCGCGCAGCGGTGACGGCTGCGGCGGCAGATGCAGGTCGGATAGCAGCAGCGTGGGCTTGGTCATGCCTTGCAAACCGGCCCGGAATCATGCGGCCGCTTCAAGATGCGCTACTTGGTCTGCTTCGGCTCGAGCAGGCTGACGTGCTTGATGAAGACCGGCGTCAGCGGCACATCACGGCCGAAAGGCGGCAGGTTGCCGGTCGGCGTATTCGCAATCTTGTCCACCACGTCCATGCCGTCCACCACCTTGCCGAACACGGTGTAGCCATAGCCGTCGCTGCCCGGATAGTCCAGGAAGCCGTTGTCGGCGTGATTGATGAAGAACTGTGAGGTTGCGGAGTTCGGATCGCTGGTGCGCGCCATGGCGATGGTGCCGCGCAGGTTCTTGAGTCCGTTGCTGGCTTCGTTTGCGATCGATGCACGGGTTTTGCGCGGGCGCGAATTTTCGTCGTAGCCGCCGCCCTGGATCATGAAACCCTTGATCACGCGATGAAAGACGAGGCCGTCGTAATACTTGGCCTTCACGTATTCGATAAAGTTATCGACCGACTTGGGCGCCTTGTCGTGATCCAACTCGAGAGTAATGTTGCCCATGCTGGTTTCCATCAGCACACGGACAGGTTCAGCGGCATTGGCAGGCGTCATGTTCAGTCCCAGTAGTAGTGAAAGCGAGAGTAAAAACTTGTTCATTGTTGTCCGGTTCCTTCAGGCCGCGGCCAGTTGCGGCGGATTTTCTTCGATGATCGCGAGCGCGGCCTCCAGCACTTCGATTCCCGCGCCGGGTTTGCAGGCGCGTTCACTGATGACGCGGCGGAACGCGCGCCCACCGTGCTCGCTGCGGAACAGTCCGAGGATGTGCTTGGTGATATGGGCCAGCGGCGTGCCCGCATCGAGTTCGCGCTGCACGTAGGGCATGAAGCGCCGCAGCGCATCCATCCGCGTAAGCGTGGAAGCGCGCGCGCCGAACAGTTGTTCGTCAACCTGCGACATCATCCAGGGATTTTCGTAGGGCTCGCGGCCAAGCATTACGCCGTCCACATGGCGCAGGTGCTCACTGCACTCATCGAGCGTCTTGATGCCGCCATTGATAACGATATTGAGCTGCGGAAAATCCTGCTTGAGCCGGTAGACCACTTCATAGCGCAGCGGCGGGATTTCGCGGTTTTCCTTCGGTGACAATCCAGTTAACCAAGCCTTGCGCGCGTGGATGATGAAGGTTTCGCAGCCCGCTTCGGCAACCGTCTCGACGAAATGCCGCAGAAAGCGGTACTCCTCGGTATTGTCGATGCCTATGCGGTTCTTTACCGTGACCGGCAGCGAAGTCACCTTGCTCATGATGGCCACGCACTCGGCCACCAAGTCGGGTTTGCGCATCAGGCAGGCGCCGAAACGTCCGTCGATGACGCGATCCGAGGGGCAGCCGCAATTCAGGTTGATTTCGTCGTAGCCAAACTGTTCGCCGATCTCGGCGCAACGTGCCAGCGCATCGGGGTCGCAGCCGCCTAGTTGCAAGGCCACAGGGTGCTCCGAGCGGTCGAAACGTAGGATGCGCTGGCGCTCGCCATTGATGATGGCGCCGGTGGTGATCATCTCGGTGTAAAGCCGCGCATGACGCGAAAGCAGGCGCAGGAAATACCGGCAGTGCCGGTCCGTCCAGTCCATCATGGGTGCTACGGAGAAACGGTGAGAGCTTGAAACCACGCTGTATCTGCCTTTGACGCCGCTGGCGCCGCTGGTTCCAAAATTGATATGGCGTCCGGTGCAGGAACGCCGCTATGCGGCTTGGGTCTGCCAACCGCACGCCAATTATCACCGAAATCCGGGGCATCTGACACTCGGTCACTATACACAGGCCAAAACACGAAACGGCTGCACCTGGTGGAATGGCGCCGCAGGGAAAGGTGCATCTACTAGCGTCATTGTGACGTATTGGCAGGGCGTGGCCGGATCAAGCAAAACAAAACCCACGGAACGCCGTACATCTTCCATGAGCAGCAGGATTTTGACACGCCCAGCGCAAATCCACGGTTCTGCGTTCGCGCCCCGGCAAGAGATCATTGCGTTCGTGGTGCTGGCTCTGCTCGTCGCTACGCCCGTCCGCGCTGACCTGGGCGTGCCTTATCTGCCCCAAAGCGACGGCCAGGTCTTGCAGGAGCTGCCATCCACTTCTGATCCTCGCGTGCGCGCCTTTGACGCGCTGCGGCGCCAGCAGCAGGAACATCCTGATGACATGGCGCTTGCGCTGAAACTCGCGCGCGACTACATCGACTACGGGCGCATCACCGGCGATGCGCGCTACCTGGGCCGCGCGCTGGCGGTGATCGCGCCGTGGCTGAAACGGACGCCGGTACCGATGCCTGTGATGATGGTGAATGCGACGATTCTGCAAAGCCGTCACCTGTTCGTGCAGTCGCGCGCAATTCTCGAACAGATCCTCAAGGCTGACAGCGACAACGGACAGGCTTGGCTGACGCTGGCTTCGGTCGCGCAGGTGCAGGGTGACATGGACAAGGCGCGGCATTCCTGCGCACGGTTGATGGGCAGCATGGATGCACTGATCACCGCCGCCTGTATCGGCGGGCTTGACGCCGTGACCGGGCGCGCGAACGACGGTTACGAGGTTATCGCCCTGCTGTTGAAGCAGGAGCCAAACGAACCTCCGCTGATTCAATCCTGGGCGCAGGGTCTGTTGGCGGATGCGGCCAAGTACCAGGGCGAGGACACGCTCGCGGACGCGCATTTCAAGGCAGCGCTGCAACTGGTGCCGGGCGACAACTTCCTGCTGGCGGACTATGGCGATTTTCTGCTCGACCACAAACGGCCAAGAGAAGTGATAGCCCTAGTCAGGGACTACACCCAGTCGGACACTTCCTTTCTGAGACTGGTGCTGGCAGAGGCAATGCTCAAGCTGCCGCAGGCCGGCAAGGATACGCAAGAGATGGCGCAGCGTTTCCGCGATCTAGACTTGCGTGGAGACAAGCATCTCTATGCCCGCGAGCAGGCGCGCTTCGTGCTCGGCCTGCAACACGATCCTGCGCGCGCGCTGGAGATCGCTCAGGGCAACTGGACGATACAGCGCGCACCGCCCGATGCCCGCATCTACCTGGAGGCGGCACTGGCGGCGGGCAGGCCCGAAGCGGCACAACCGGTACTCGACTTCCTTGCCCAGACGAATCTTGAAGACCCCAGAGTGCGTGAACTTGACGCCACCGTGCGCAGCGCGATCGGCAAAAAACCAGCGCAGATGCAAAACGGAACCTCACCATGAAATCCGCATCCGTCATTGCGGCGCTGCTGGCGCTGGCTTTCGGGCTGCTGCCGTTCAGCGCCTCCGCGCACAAGGAAAGCGACGCCTACCTCAATCTGCACACCGATGCGGCGAACTTGAATGTATTGCGCGGGCAATGGGACATCGCCTTGCGCGACCTCAGCTTCGTGATCGACATCGACAGCAATCACGACAGCCGGATCACCTGGGGCGAAGTGAAGGCGCATCGCGAAGAGATCGAGCAGTACGCGCTACAGCGGCTGGTGGTGAAGGGCGATGGCCTGACCTGCAAACTCAGTCCTACCGGCCAGATGATTGACGATCACACCGACGGCGCCTACGACGTGATCCTGTTCGATGCAGTCTGTGACAAGGACATTCCCAGCAAGCTGGTTGTGGTTTACACGCTGTTCAAGGATGTCGATCCCTATCACCGCGGCATCGTGACGATTCACGCGGGACAGCGCACTGCGGGCGCCGTACTCGGCCCGGAAAATCCGGTCACAACGCTGGACCTGCGCAAGCCCGACCGCTGGCAGCAGTTCAAGAGCTTCATGACCGATGGCATCTGGCATATCTGGACCGGCCCGGACCATCTGCTATTCATTTTTTCGCTGCTGCTGCCAGCCGTGCTGATCCGGCGCCGCCGCGATTCGGCCGCGTCGCTGCTCGCGCCCGCGCAGTGGGATGCCGCGCCGCGCCTGGCGACGTCGCTGATCGAACTGGTCAAGGTCGTTTCCGGCTTCACCGTCTCGCATTCCGTGACCTTGACGCTATGCGTGCTCGGCTACGTGCATCTGCCGAGCCGCCTGGTGGAGTCCGGCATTGCGCTGTCGATCATCGTCGCCGCCGCCAACAATCTTTTTCCCATTGTCACCGGCAGCGCGTGGCTGGTGGCGTTCTCCTTTGGTTTTATCCACGGACTGGGTTTCGCCAGCGCGCTGGCAGGCTTGCAACTGCCGCCGCTGTCGATGGGCATCTCGCTGGGCGGGTTCAGTCTCGGCGTGGAATTGGGCCAGGAAGTCATCGTGCTGCCGTTCGTGCCGCTGGCCTTCCTGGTGCGCCGCACGCGGTTTTATCAGGTTGGCGTGGTGCGCTACGGCTCGCTGCTGATCATTGCCATCGCGACGCTGTGGCTGGTGCAGCGCGCTTTCGACGTGGCGATTCCCGGAACGGCTTATCTGACGCCGCCGTGAGTTACACCGTGTGGGATCAAAGGGGCAGGTAACTGCTCACGGGTTACCCGCTCTGCTGAAATGTTACTACCATGTTGTGATATAATATTGATTAAATATAACTTTAATATATAATTATTAACATCAATCCGATGGAAAACCGGCAGAGCGGGTGCCGACACGGTGCTTGCTCGAAGGGCAATGGATGCGGGAGGCGCCCGGAAGCCCGCGACCAGTGAAGGTCGGCACCCCACCGCCCGCTCCCGCACCCGTTTTGCCACGCAAAAACACCGTGTCGCGGGCGGGTGCCGCACATCTAGAGTCGGTTGCTCCTACAACGCCTGCACCGCGGGTGCAGCCAGCAGCACCGGTCCGGTAGGCAGTCCAGTGGGCGAACCGCCATGCGGTTCGAGGCTGACCGCGAGGGTTATGTCTCCGGCGACCTGCACATTCTTGGGCATGGTCAATTCGCCTTCGCCGGTGAGGGGCAGCAGGCCCAGGGGCTTGGGGCCGGACTCCTCGATCACCCACAGTTCCAGGCTGTGCGCGTTCTCGTCCACGGCGTAGCGGCCGATGGCGGCGACCTTGATCAGGCCGCGGTCGGGATAGACCGAGACTTTCCAGGAGGCGGTGGATTTTGCGGGTTGCAGTACCGCCACGTAGGGCAGCGGCTCCTTCACCGGCACCTCCACGCGCACGGTGCGGGTCTCAGTGACGACCTGCGGCGGTTTCTGCAACTGCTGCCACAGGCCGATGCCGAGGGCGACGGAGGCGGCAGTAGAGACGACTGCCCAGACGCGCCAGAGGCTTGAGCGCGGGGCAGCGGCAGCCGCGGGGCGCTTGATGGGCGTGACCTTGTTCGCGGCGGCTTTCGTGCTGTATTCGATGCTGGCCCAGACCAGCGGGCGCGGCGTGACCGGCCTGATGCCTTGGTTGAGTTCGCTCAGGCGGGCTTCCCAGTAGCGCGTTTCCGCAACTGCGGCGGCATCCGTGCGCAACAGGCGCTGGAAACGCTTGCGCGCGGGGCCGTGCAGGGTGCCGAGGACGTACTCGGCAGCCAGCATCCGGCGCAACTTGGGGTTCTGGTAGTTCATTGCTCCAGACACTCGCGCAAACGCGCCAGACCGCGGCGCACCCAGCTTTTTACCGTGCCCAACGGCGCGCGCAGGCGCTCCGCCAGCTCCTGGTGGGTGTAGCCCTCGTAGTAGGCCAGCAGCACGCTCTGCCGCTGTTCCTCCTGCAAACCTTTCATACAGTTCTCAAGCCGCCCCATGCCCTCGCTTTCGACCGCCCGGTCTTCCGGGCTTTCAGTCGCATCGGCCATCGAGTACGGCGGTTCCTCGCCCTCTTCGGGCATCTCCACTTCAGGCCGCTTCATGCGCAACAGATCCAGCGCACGGTAGCGGGCCACGGTCATCAGCCAGGTCAGCGGCGCACCCTTGCCTGGTTCGTAAGTCGCCGCCTTCTGCCAGATCTTCAGGAAGCAATCCTGAAGGGCCTCCTCTGCCCAGTCCCGTCGCTTGAGAATACGTATCAGCAGGCCAAACAGTTGCGATGAACTGGACGTATAGAGTTCGCGGAACGCGCGCTGGTCTCCCGCAGCGGTGGCTGCAAGAAGCTGGGTCAGGTGTTCAGCGTCGGCCATTGGAAGTTATTGGTCTGGGGCAACTGGCCCGGGTTATGGGCGAGGGAAGAATAATAACCGGCTTTTGTTTTACCGGGTCACTGCATGAGAGACGCAGCGCAGTTCCATTTATAACATGCAGGCAAAAAAAGCCCCGCAGATGCGGGGCCAGTCGGGAAGGAGAATTTCTGTGCCGCAGTTCAGCCGCCCGGTTGCGTACAGGCGGGCTTGAGCGTGGTGACATCCACCGGCGTTTCATCCGATGCGAAGGTCACGCTGTTGATGTCCTGCGGCGAGCCCTGGTTACAGGTTGCGGTGTTGATCTGGCCTTTTGCGAAACTGTTGACGGTCGGCGCGGTGGCCGAATTGTTGTCGTTGCTGAAGAAATTACAGCCCGACAGCAGCACCGTGGCCAGGATCGTTATAGCAATCAGCAAGTGTCTTTTAGTCATGTCCGTTCACCCCTTACGGTGAACCCGGATGCGGGTTGTTGAGATACGGGAACACCGTGAGGTAGGCGTTCGGATCGGGGCGCGCGCCGTCGTTGACCACCGCGCCAGCATTGACCACCACAGGTGCCGCACCGGCGACATTGCAGGTCTGCAGGCTGTTGGGGTTGGTCGGCGTGATTGCACCCTCGGCAACTGTCAGTTCGATGTCCACCACGTCGTCCACCGGACGGCGGCCATTTGGGAAGCCCGCCAAGTCGCAGCCAAGGAAGCCCAGGTCATTCTGCTGGCCGATCGGCTCCGCCGGAATGGCGGTGTTGAGGCGCAGCATTTCACCCGGCACGGTCAGGTTCGCCGGCGCGGTGTATTTGAACGACGCGCCATTGACGGTCGCCGTGATGCCGGTCACGAACGCGGCGAGCAGGTCGTTGCGTGGCGTTGGAGGCGGCGGCACCTTGAACAGCGCGTTCACCAGCACCGGCAACGTCGGATACAGAACGTACTGGCCGAAGTTGGCGACATCATTCGCGGGCACGCTGTCATTGAACTTGTCCTTGTCGCCCAGGCCGATAACGACCTCGTTGACCAACGGCGAGCCGAGACGCGAGACCTGCGTCCACGGGCCGCCCGTCACTTCGGGGCCGGTTGCCGTCGCAGTGGTGTAGGGTGCCTGCGGTGCAGGATTCAGCACACGGCTCTGACGGATACTGGAAGTGGTCCAGCCGCCGATGACTGGATCGGTGCCGTTCGTCAGGCAGCTTGCCGGGACTTCCAGCGCGAGCGTGGTGATGTTCTTGTCGCTGATGATGCTGCCTGTGGGGTTGGCCGCAGTCGCCGCGGAATTGCGTGTGCCCAGCGGGTTGAGGTTGATGAGGTCAAACACCTGGCCAAGATTCACCACGAAACCTTCCGCGCGCTGGCCCACGAACAGCTTGGCGCTCTGGCCGGTTGGCGCTGTGCAGCCGGGGATGTTGACGTTGTAGATGAAGTTTTTTGCGTAGTCCGGGTAGTCGGGAATCGACTTGTTGCCGATGTTGTCCACCGGTTTGGTGAAGGTGGTGGTGCCGTCCGCTGCATTGGTCACCGGTGCGCTGGTGCCGGTGCGGCGGTCGCCGCGCACGAGGTTGACCGTGTAGCTCTCCGTCACATTCAGCATGCTGCCTGTCGTGTCGGTCGCGGCTGTCGGCCCGAAATTGACCAGCGGGATGCCGACGTTGTTGGGGCCGCCCGTCGGCAGTGCGACGCCCTTGAAATTGCTTTTGAACTGGAATTGGAAGGTGAGGTCTTCGTGCGAGTCGCCGTTGTTGTCGATCTCGATTTCATAAAGCGCATCGGGATCGAGCGAGAAATAGTTCGGTCCACCGTAAGAGTCTTGTAGAGGGTTGTAGTTGGCGAGGATGGTCACGAAGCTGCTGCGGCCCGCCTCATAGCTGTTGAACATGTAAAAGTCGGTGCCGTCGATGCGCGGCATGCCGGCGACAAAGGGCGCTTCGCGGTGGCTGGACGCGAATGCGGCGGAACTGGCCACGGCAGCACAAACGCCGGCCAGCAAAACTCTTTGCAGGGTGCGATTCATCTTCTGATTCTCCCAAGGTGTGACTGACGTAGAGTCCATACGCAAGGATTTTCGATCTGGATGCAGGCGTACGAATCACTCATCAAAACGTGTATCGGGTCACGATGCGGGCATCGATGGGCTCGACCGGATGGAAGTGATCGTCGGCATAGCCGGTGGCCGCTTCACCCTTGAGGCGCGAGACGTAGTAGTAATCGATGTCGTGATCGCGGCTGTTGAACAGGTTGGTGGCTTGCAGCGACACATGCAGGTTACGCGTGAACAGTTAGCGGAGGGATAGCTTCATAGTTCTTGCGAATACGGGTTCATTCATGGCCCGGATGCACAACAGATTCATTAGCCTTTGCATCGGGAAAGCCGGCTCAAGCGTATGAGTCTGGTGACTCTCACCACAGGGCAGGGGCAGGCATGACCAAACCGGTATTCATACTCGGCAATTACCAGACGGACTTCGCCCGGCCCTGGTCGCGCGAGGGCGAGGATATTTCCGGTATCGTCCGCGAGGCGGTGCAGGGCGTTCTAGCAGCCAGCCGGTTGGACGTGAAGGACATTCAATCGATCCACGTCGCCAACGCCTTCGGCGAACTCCAGCGCGGACAGGCGCACATGGGCGCGATGCCGGCCTCGGTCATGCCTGAATTGATCGGCGTTCCGGCCATGCGGCATGAAGCGGCCTGCGCCTCCGGCTCCGTCGCCGTGCTGGCGGCCATGTCGGAGATCGAGGCCGGGCGCTACGACTGCGTGCTGGTGCTGGGCGCGGAGGAGGAGAGGAACATGCCCGGTGACGAGACCTCCGCCAACATGAATGCGGCGGCGTGGGTGGGCCATGAACCGATGCCAGGGCGCTTCATGTGGCCCCGCGTCTTCGGCGAACTCAACCGTGAATACGAGCGGCGCTACGGACTTGATCCCGCGCTGCTGCACGGAATCGCCCGCAATAATTTCGAGAACGCGCGCCGCAATCCCTGTGCACAGACGCGCGGCTGGGCGTTTCGCGACGGCAGCTTCATGGATGGCGATGCCGCGAATCCTCAAATCGAGCCCGGCGTCCGCCGCAACCAGTGCGCGCAGATCACCGACGGCGGCGCGGCCCTGATTCTTGCATCCGCTGAATTTGCCGCTCGTCACGCACGGGAGCGGGCGCTGAATCCCGAAGACTTGCCGCGCATTCTTGGCTGGGGCCATCGCACCGCCGATCTGCCGTTCCGGCCCAAACTCCAGCGCAGCGCAGTGGGAGGCCTGATGTTTCCCTACGTGGCCGATGCCATGAACGACGCGCTGCGCCGTGCCGGCTGTGCGGACATCCGCAGCCTGGACGGGATCGAACTGCACGATTGTTTTGCAATGACCGAGCTGCTGCTGATTGAACACGCGGGACTCGCCGAGCCGGGACAGGGGCAGCGGCTGGTCGAGAGTGGCGAGATAGCCATGAACGGGCGGTTTCCGGTCAATCCTTCCGGTGGGCTGATCGGCGGCGGCCACCCGGTGGGCGCGACCGGCGTGAGGATGCTGGCCGACGCCGCAAAGCAGGTCACCAGCATGGCGGGCGACTACCAGGTGCACGGCGCCAGCCGCTTCGGCACGCTCAATATCGGCGGCGCATTCGGTACCGTCTGCGGATTCGTGGTCGGGATTGGGGCTGACCGCGCGGCGTAGACTACGGGCTGGCCGTAACACCTGTGCAGAGGCTGGTTACGATGACCGGGCAAGCAATAAAAAGGATGATGAACGCCGGATTCCTATTTGGCGCAATCACGACAGCCTTTGTCGCGCAGGCTGCCGAAACTTTGCCCCAATCGCCGCCGGTCGTGGCACCAGCATCCGTAGTGCAGGGCTGTGCTTCTGGCGGCGCGATTCAGTTCGGTGGCGCCGATATTCACGTTTCCTTCGATGCAAAAGAATTCGTCTTTGGCGCAGGTCCGATCTGCGGCTGGATCATGCGCGCGGCGGTCGCTGTCGGCGGCTATTTCGGCCGCTACCCCGTGAACACGGTGCGCATCGTGATCAAGCCGGTCAGCGGCGCAGGTGTACGAGGCGGCAAAACCTATGGTGGCGCGGACGGCGGTCCGCTGATCGTGATTCCGCTGGGACGCGAGACGCGGCAGGCGCAACTCGACGACGACTGGGTCATGACGCACGAGATGGTGCATCTGGCGGTGCCGTCGGTTCCCGACGACAGCGAGTGGCTGGAGGAGGGCATCGCGACCTATGTTGAGCCTATCGCCCGAGCGCAGCAGGGGCAGCTTAGCGATCAGCGTGTCTGGGGCGATATGTTTCGTGACATGCCGCAGGGATTGCCGCAATCGGGCGACCGCGGTCTCGACCGCACGCCGACCTGGGGCCGCATCTACTGGGGCGGCGCGTTGTTCTGCCTGCTTGCCGATGTCGGGATTCGCAGCCGCACAAATAATCATTTTGGTCTGCGCGACGCCTTGCGCGGCGTGCTTGTGGCCGACGGCGATATCCGCGAGGACTGGCCGGTTTCGCGCGTGCTGGCCGCAGGCGATCAAGCCGTCGGCGTGCCGGTGCTGACGGAGCTGTATCGCCGCATGAAGGATGCGCCCGGTCCGGGACGCGCCGAACTCGATGCGCTGTGGCAGCGCCTGGGTGTGGAGGCGGACGATAGCGGCGTGCGTTTTGTGGCAGATGCGCCACTGGCCGGCATACGCGAGGCGATCACCGCTCGCGACAAAGCAGCGTCTACGGCGCGCTGAAAATCCTGCCGGGCGCAGCGGGCCGCAGAAAAATTTTGCAGCGCCATGTTTTACCACTAGGGCGGACTGTTATTATCCGCGCCCGCGTTGCAAGGCCAGTCCCAGGATTGGCCTTTTCGTTTTCCGATCTCAAACCAAAAACACTTCTCATGTGGTTCAGAAACCTTCAGCTCTATCGTTTGCCCGCCGGCTGGGCGATGCCGCCCGCGCAACTGGAGGAGCAGCTTGCGCGCCATCCGCTGCAAGCCTGTTCTGGCATGGCAATGCAGAGCCGCGGCTGGGTTGCGCCCTGCGATGACGGTCAACTGGTGCGCTCGCTCAACCGTCACATGCTGATCGCGCTGGGCGTGGAGCAGAAGCTGCTGCCGTCGGCGGTGGTGAAGCAGGTGGCGAAGGAGCGCGCGACGCAGATCGAGACGCAGCAGGGCTTCAAGCCCGGCCGCAAGCAGATGCGCGAAATCAGCGAGCGCGTGACCACCGAGCTGCTGCCTCGCGCTTTCGCGCGCCGGCGCAGCATGCGCGCGTGGATAGACCCAGTGAATCACTGGATGATCGTGGATGCCTCCTCGCCGCTGCGCGCTGAGGAAGTCACCGTCGCCTTGCGCGATGCGCTCGGCGAACTCGTGGTGACGCCAGTGCAGACGAAGCAGTCGCCCTCCGCCGCGATGACGGCGTGGCTGAATGCGGGCGCCGCGCCCGGCGCCTTCGAATTCGACCAGGACTGCGAACTCTGCGGTGCGGACGAGACCAAATCTACCGTGCGCTACCTGCGTCACGGCTTGGAAGGTAAGGACATCCGCCAGCACATCTCCTCCGGCAAGGCGGCGACGCGGCTGGGGCTGACCTGGAACGGGCGCTTGTCGCTGGTGCTCAGTGAGCAGCATCAGGTCAAGCGGCTGAAATTCCTGGACATGGAAAAGAACCGCGAGGATGGCGGTACGCAGAATCTTGAAGAACAGTTCGACGCCGATTTCACGCTGATGACCGGCGAGCTGAACAAGATGATGGTGGACCTGGTTTCAGTTCTTGGCGGCGAGGAAGGTTGATGTGCTGCTGCGGGTTAAACCGTCACCCGCTCTATGCGATATCGGGGTTTGAGGCGCAGTGGAACGGCAGATGCACTTAAGCCCGTGTTGGGCGATTCCGCGCAAGCAGCCGCGACACGGTGGCGGGATGCACATTGAATAGTCGAGCGGCATCCGCGGCCGTTTTCTGACCCGTACGCACCAGCTTCACTATTTCCTGCTCTTGGGGCACCTTGAGCTTGGGGCGCCGCCCGCCAATGCGGCCATCCTTCCGTGCCGCTTCCAACCCGTGTTTGGTACGTTCGCGCAGCATGGCACGCTCGAATTCGGCGAACGCCCCCACCATCTGCATCATCATGCGTCCTGCCGGCGAGGTGGTGTCGATCGCTTCGGTCACGCTGTGGAACCCGGCACCGGCGTGCTGGATCTTCTCCATCAGCGTCAAGACGTCTTTCAACGAGCGCGACAGGCGGTCCAGCTTCCAGACCACCACCACATCGCCCTTGCGTAGTTGTCCGAGAAGTCGATGCAGCTCGGGCCGTTCCCAGCGCCCGCCGGACGCTTTTTCCTGGAAGATAAGCTCACAGCCGGCCGTCTTCAGTGCGCCAAGCTGCGCCGCCGTATCTTGATCTCTGGTCGACACTCGGGCGTAGCCGATGCGCATGGCTTAGGGATACTCGCGAGCCGCGTGCAAGACGCCGACAATTTCAACCTGGTCGGCCAACACGCGGTAAACCACGATGTAGTTGGGATGCGCCACCATCTCGCGCGTGCCGGCAACGCGGCCAAGGCGATACAGGTACGGATGTTCCGACAGCGGCAGCACCGATGCCTCGATAAGGTCTTGCAAGCCTTCGGCGGCGATAGGGTTGAACTGGGCGATGTAGCCAGCGATGGCGTCGAGTTCATCCAGCGCCTTCGCATTCCAGCGAATCGGCAGCATTACGGCGACGTCGATTTGCGCTTCGCGGCTTCAATGGTCTCGCGGACTCGCGCCATCGCTTCATCGTGCGGCACGCTTGGGCGAGGGTCGTCGATCGCCACTTGCACTTGGGCACGAAACCAGCGGTCATGGCTGGCCGCTTGGGCTTCGGTCTGGAACTCGGAAATGAGCGGATCGAGTGTTTGAGTTTTTATGGTCATCGAATCAGCCCGGTGAAAAGCAGGCAGGTTGCGAAAACCTATTGCCTATGGATACTACTGTGCAACACCTTTGTGCAATGCGCAAGCCCTTTGCCAGTGATCCTTCAGTCATCATTGCACAAACGATCGTTTGTGCACTTGCCCCGTGCTCATCGTCTTCGCCATGCCTGTTCAATTTCTCACCGCTGAGCAACGCGCCAACTATGGTCGGTATGTGGGCGAGCCCACGCCGATGGATCTGGCGCGGTACTTTCATCTGGACGATGCCGACCATCAGCTTATCGACGGCAAGCGGGGCGATCACAATCGGCTGGGCTTCGCCGTGCAGTTGACGACGGTACGCTTTCTTGGTCGTTTCCTCGACGACACCAAGCACGTTCCCTTCGGTGTGCTGGACGTATTGGTCAGGCAACTTGGGCTCAATGACGCCGCTCGATGCATGGCGGATTACCACGATCAACGCCAGCGACTACGTCACATCGAGGAAATTCGAACCCACTTTGGTTACGCCGAAATTTACGAGCGCCAAATAGGGTTCCGTATGACCCGCTGGCTCTATGCCCTGTGCTGGACCGGTACGGATCGACCCAGCGTGCTGTTCACGCGAGCGACCACTTGGTTGCTCACACACAAGGTGTTGCTACCCGGCAGCAGCACTCTCGAACGCTACGTCGCGCGCCTACGCAGTCGGGTGGAGCAAAGGCTATGGCGCATGCTCGCTCGCGGCATCAGTCGCGACCAACAGGCCCGGCTGGAAAGCTTGCTGGTCGTTCCGCCGGGCACGCGGCGATCGGAACTCGATCGTCTTCGCACCGGGCCGGTCATGATCAGCAGCCCGTCGCTGGTCCAAGCACTGCGGCGGCTGCACGCGGTACGCGAGCTGGGCATCCACTTGCCCGCAAGCACCCGTCTCCCACCGACCCGAGTGTCGGCCCTTGCGCGATTCGCAGGTGCGGCCAAGGTCAGCGCCATTCTGCGCTTACCGACCTTGCGCCGCGTGGCGACTCTGGCGGCCTTCGCCTATTGCTTGGAGGCGTCTGCGCAGGACGACGCTCTGGAAGTCCTGGAGGCGCTTTTGCGTGGCCTCTACGGCGGTGCCATCAAGGCGGACAAGAGAGCGCGCTTGCGCACGCTGAAGGATCTGGACCAGGCGGCCGGCACCTTGGCTAAGGCTTGCCAAATGTTGCTGGATCAGCGCGTGCCAGATGCCGAATTGCGTTTGCGCGTGTTCGAGGCGATTCCGCGCGAAACGCTCAGCGAAGCACTCAATGGCGTCAACGCGTTGATCCGGCCCGCCGACAACGTGTACTTTCAGGAACTGGATGCCAAATACAAAACGGTACGCCGCTTTTTGCCCACCCTGCTGGAGCATGTTCGTTTTGACGCCAACGCCGCCGGTGAGCCTCTTGTGGCGGCACTCGACTGGCTACGCGCCAACGGGACAAAGAAGAAACCCAACCAGAATGCCCCGCGTGACATCATCGGCAAACCCTGGCAGCAGCATGTCTTGCGCGAGGACGGTGGCGTCGACATGCACGCCTACACCTTTTGCGCGTTGCAGGAGCTGCAGACCGCACTGAAGCGGCGCGATGTCTTCGTCGCACCAAGTTGGCGTTATGCCGATCCCCGAGCGGGTCTTCTCGATGGTGTTGAATGGGAAGCGACTCGCCCGGTCATCTGTCGGACGCTGGGACTGTCAGCCAAGCCCGAGCAGACGTTGGATGCACTGGCTGACGAGTTGGATCGCACCTACCGCGTAGTCGCCGCCCGGTTGCCAGAAAACGTGGCGGTACGCTTCGAGGCCGCCACGAGCGACAAACTGGAGCTAGTGCTCAGCCCCTTGGACAAACTCGACGAGCCCGCCTCGCTGGTGGCGCTGCGTGAGAAGGTCTGCAGCTTGTTGCCACGCGTGGACTTGCCCGAATTGATCGTGGAGGTGGCGGCACGAACGGGCTTTACCGATGCCTTCACCCATCTTTCGGAGCGCACTGCTCGTGCCGTCGATCTACCCTTGAGCCTGTGCGCGGTGCTGATGGCCGAAGCCTGCAACACGGGACTGGAGCCACTGATTCGCGGCGACGTGCCGGCGCTCAAGCGTGATCGCCTGTCGTGGGTGGATCAGAACTACCTGCGTGACGACACGTTGACGGCCGCCAATGTGACCTTGGTTGCGGCGCAAAGTCGACTGGAACTGGCCCACCAGTGGGGTGGCGGCGAGGTGGCGTCGGCCGATGGCATGCGCTTTGTGGTGCCGGTGCGCACGGTGCATGCCGGCCCGAATCCGAAATACTTCGGCGTCGGTCGCGGTGTGACCTGGTACAACTTGCTGTCGGACCAATTTTCCGGCCTGAACGACATCACAGTGCCCGGTACATTGCGCGATAGCCTGATCCTGCTGGCCGTCGTACTCGAACAGCAAACCGACCTGCAACCGACGCAGATCATGACCGATACAGGTGCCTACAGCGACATCGTGTTCGGCTTGTTCCGCCTGCTGGGTTACCGCTTCAGCCCACGCCTGGCCGACATCGGCGGCACTCGATTTTGGCGGATCGACCCGCACGCCGACTATGGGCAGCTCAACGCGATCGCCACCCACCGCCTGAACCTGCAAAAGATCGCGCCCTATTGGGATGACATGTTACGTCTGGCCGGCTCACTCAAACTTGGCCGGGTACCGGCAATGGGCATCATGCGTACCCTGCAGGTTGGCGACCGATCCACGCGCATGGCACAAGCCATTGCTGAGTTCGGCCGGATCGACAAGACCCTGCATACGCTGACCTACATCGACGACGAAGCCAAACGGCGCAGTACCCTCGCGCAGCTCAACCGCGGCGAAGGTCGCCACAGCGTGGCCCGTGCCGTGTTCCACGGCAGGCGGGGTGAATTGCGGCAGCACTATCGCGAGGGTCAGGAAGACCAGCTGGGTGCACTGGGCCTGGTGCTCAACATGATCGTGCTGTGGAACACGATCTACCTGGAAGCGGCCTTGCAGCAGCTTCGGACGGAAGGCTACACCATGCGCGACGAGGACATCGCGCGCTTGTCGCCGCTCTTGCATGAGCACATCAATATGTTGGGGCGGTATTCCTTCGCCGTTCCTGACGCCGTCGCTCGCGGCGAACTGCGGCCACTGCACAATCCAAACGACGATGCATAACGAGGACGTTCGGAAACACGCGTATTCCAGCTCAAATGACGACCGTTCCGGCGCTGACCACCATGCTCGTGCTCGCGTTACCGGGCTCCGATGATGCACTGATTCAGCACTACACCTTCAGCGATGCCGATCCTCATCTGGCGGCAGAGCCGGCTGCTCGGGCAAGGCAGGTTCCGACCCTTGCGCACTCCAGGCGAGACCTCTAGCGCCATCGGCGTTCGCTCGCTGCCATTAACCCCAAACCACCCGCAAGACGGAGGCCGCGACGCACCAGGCAACGACGGCCAGTGCGGACCAACGCGCGGCTACGAGCAGCGTGAACGCGATCAGCGCGATGGCAAAATCCCTGGCGTCATTCACAGCGCTGACCCACACCGGATCGTAAAGTGCCGCTGCCAGCAGACCGACCACCGCCGCATTGACACCCGCCAGCATGCGAGCGGCGCCGTCCCGATTGCCGAGCGTCCGCCAGAACGGCAAGGCGCCGGCGACTAGCAGCAGTCCCGGCAAAAACATCGCCAGCAGGCTGACGGTGGCACCAAGCACGCCACCCTGACCGCCGTGCAGACGTTCGCCGAGAAACGCGGACAGCGTGAACATGGGGCCAGGCACGGCCTGCGCCGCGCCATAGCCGGCTAGGAACGTATTGCTGCTGACCCAGCCGGGATCGACTACCGCTTGCTTCAACAGCGGAAGCACGACATGCCCGCCACCGAACACGAGCGCGCCGGCGCGATAGAATGCACCAGCCACCTGTGCCAGCGGCGGTAGGCCTGGAGCCACAAACAACGACGTCGCCAGCAACGCGCCGAAGATCAGTAACACGACGCCGCCGGTGCGCCGACCGTAGTTCAGCGCGAACGTATCCCCTCGCTTCGCGGCGACCTGTCGGCACACCCATGGACCCAGCGCGGCGCCGATGGCCACCACCAGTAATTGCATCAAGGCACTGCCGCTGATCGCAATCAATCCCGCCGCCACGGCGGCCATCAAGGCACGGTTGCGATCGGGCGTCAGCGTGCGCGCCATGCCGAGCACACCTTGCGCGACAACAGCGACAGCGACCAGCTTGAGGCCGTGCACTGCACTCTGACCCAGCGGTCCGGCGAGATAGCCGCTCATCGCGGCAAACGCGAACAGCAGCAGCGCCGAAGGAAGCGTGAAACCGATGAACGCCGCTATCGCGCCGCGCCATCCCGCACGCAGCAGACCGAGCGAAAAGCCGAGCTGGCTGCTGGCCGGTCCGGGCAGGAATTGGCAGAGCGCGAGCAGCTGGCCGAAATGCTCTTCGTCCAGCCAGCGCCGCCGCTCAACGAACTCGCGGTGGAAGTAACCCAGATGGGCAATCGGCCCGCCGAACGACGACAGACCGAGTTTCAGGAAGGCGGCGCCGACCTCCATCGCGCTGCCGCGCGAGCCCTGATCGACGGCGGCGTGTGCACGATGAGGCATCGTGTCACTCACGCGCAATCAAACAGCACCATGAAGCCGTAATCCATGTGCAGCTGCGAGTGGCAGTGGAACAGCGACAGCCCCGGCTGATCGGCGGTGAAATCCAGATCCATGCTCTGATAGCCACCGAGCAGCGCAACATCCTTGATGACACCGGCCGTCGCATGTCCGGCTATACACGTCAGTTCGAAGCTGTGCCGATGCAGGTGGATCGGGTGGATATCGTCGGTAGTGTTATGCAGGCGCAAACGGTAGCGTCGGCCGAGCGACAATTTCCGGGTGACCGGCATGGTGTGCATGTCATAGGCGGTACCGTTGACCGTCCAGCGATTGAAACCGAGATCGGCGGCGTTGTCCTTGGCGAAGGTCATCTCGATGACTTCATCCGGATCGGAGACGCGTCTATCGGGCTTGCCAAACATCCGATAATCCCAGGGCGACGTCGGTGGCTTTTCCCAACGTGGCTTGCCCTTGGTACCGGCGTATTCGATGACAATGCCCATGCCGTTGCCGCGATCATCGTCGGATAGATCACCCAGCACCCACACGCCCGGGCGATCCATGGTCACGATCGCCGACACGCGCTCGGCGGTGCCCAGCCAAAGCACGGGCACCTGCGCTGGTGTCGGTACGGGATTGCCGTCCAGTGCTACCACCTTGAATGTGTGGCCTGGCAAGGCGAGGCTGCGGATTTCGGTAGCACTGCCATTAACTACGTGAAACAGCACACGTTCACCGTGCTTGACCCGGATCGGGTCACCGTGACCCAGCATCTTGCCGTTGATGGTGAACACGCGATAGCCAACCTCGTAACCGTGCGGCATCCCCTTGGCCAGCGACGCCTTCATCGCGGTTTCGCCGATGGCTTTCAGCGCCGGATCGACTTCCTTGGGTGCCAGGAAGTCCTGCGCCATGTCGCCGCCCTGACTGAGGAATGGCTCGAACTCCTTGAGCACGAGAAAGACCTCGCGGTCATACGAACCCGCGTCGGCTTTCGGTTCGATGTAGACCACGCCCACCTGACCGTTGTATTGACCCCGGCTCAGATCGTTGCCGGCGCGCAAATGCGTATGGTAGAAACGCACACCCGATGGCCCCGGCACAAACACTTCACGGCGCAGGCCATGGGCGGGAATATACGGCGTGCGTTCTTCCGCCGCGCCATCCACGGCATCGGGAACAAACTGGCCATGCCAATGCAGTTGTTCGGGGGTATCGGTGTCGTTGCGGATATCCACGATCACCTTCTGGCCAGCCTTGAAACGAAGCAAGGGACCGGGAAACTGCCCGTTGTACGTGGTCGTGGAAATGATCCGGCCCGGTGCCACCTCGACCAGGCCGGTGCCGATAGTCAGCGCGACATCGGCTTTCGTGCCAGGTGAGACCGCCTGGGGTCGCTGGTCAGCGGCATGCCCCATGCTCAGCAGGCTACTCGCGAGCGCCGTGATGCCGCTCAGCTTGAGAAAGTCGCGGCGATCAATCGGCATGAAAATTACTCCTGAAGTGGTCGTGCGGTAGCGGTGGGCGATGACAGTCGACGGCGGCAAAGCCACCCATCCACCGACCAGCGACCACCCCCGGTGATGAGCAGAAACAGCGCACCAAGCAACATGCAAAGATCCGTGCGTGCCTCGTGCGCCATGCCCCAGAATCCGTAGCGTGCGCCGGTCGGCGCATGGAAGATCCACACATCGTGCCCGAGCATGAGGGGCAGCTTGGTCGAGACGAGCGCCACGATCATCACGATGATCAGGGGTACGGCAGCAAACCGTGTCAGCAGCCCCAGGATGATCAACAAGCCGCATACGATCTCCACCACGCCGACAAAAGGGCCCATGACCTCGGGCCACGGAATGCCGATCTTGACGAAGCGACCCACGCCCAGAAGGGCCGGAAAAAGGAGCTTCTGCAGTCCTTCGGGAAAGAACACCACACCACCGACCAGCAGGCGTACCAGCACCGTCCAGCCAGTGGTCCGCGTATCGAGCCAGCGTGACATTTTCATGGGTGCTTCGCCTTGGTGTGCTCATGGAAAAGCTCGCCGAACAACTCCTGGACCTTGCGCTTGGCGCTGCTCAGGGCACGTCGTCCCAGCGGCGTGATGCGATAGAAACGCCGATTCATTTTGCCGGCCTGGGTCTGCGTCGACGTGAGGTACCCCTTCTTCTCAAGCCCATGCAGGATGGGGTAGAGCGTGCCAGGGCTGAGCTGATAACCGTGACGGGCCAGCTCGTCGATCATCGACTGGCCGTAGATCGGCGCCTCGGCCGCGTGGTGCAGCAAGTGAAGACGTACAAGACCTGCGTAGAGGTCGCGATCATCCATCGCCGGGGTGCTCGACTGCTCAAGTTATTATCGGAGTTCGATAACGTATTCCGATGGAAGGGACTTGGCAAGCAGCAGCGGTGGCGCGTGATCACACCTTCAGATAGTCATCGCAAGCGGCCATGAGCTGCTGTACATCGGCGGCGTCCGCGTCGGCGCGAGCGACCAGGATCGCGCGTAGGTCGGCAATCTGTGTGTTGTCCGGGATCAACTCCGATGGACTCTCCCACATCCAGTCGATCACGATCGGGTAAAGCTCGGCGGCGGAGCGCGTCGCCACTTCGTTCCGGGTCGGCACATACATGCCCATCCGAAAAGTTGGATTGTCGAGGCCGTGGCTTTCGTGCGCCGCCTGGAATGCACTGGCAGGCATGCCGAAACGATCATCAGGATCGGTCATGACGCATATCCCTTCGGTTGAATTTTGCCTAGAGCGTTGGTTCGAGATCTCGACTCGATCATCTTAACGTACGATTTCGCCCGTTTCGTGATCTGACCCCGACTTCGTTTCCATTTCCGCCGCACCGTAACTTCAGGTACGAGAGATGCGCGCCGTCAGCTTAAGTGCATCTACCGTTCCACTGCGCCTCAAACCCCAGTCTCAATGAGGTGTACGGTTTCGTCTGCGATTCAGCAAACACCAATATCACCTATCAAGTATTCATCTCTGCCGACGGTACGTTGATTGATGTGATTCCTGCCAACATTTGGTCGTCCCCTTTGGCAGGCAGCTGCGGAACCAATCTTGCTCACGCGTTCGCCGTTAAGTTGCCCGAGAATCTGCGCGAC
>JBOICL010000117.1:0-2133 GCA_050740055.1 Stenotrophobium sp. | reverse complement strand
GGTTATAGAACTCGATCGCCCGGCTTTCGCGGTCGATTTCGCGCAGCGCCACGCCCATCGCGACGCGCATGAAGAAGGCCTGCGGCAGCTCGAAGCGCGTCTTGTTGGAGTGCAGGAAGTAGCGGTCGTACAGCGTCTGCAGGCCGAGGTAATCGAACTTGGCGTCGCGCTCAGTCAGCAGCGCCGCGCCGAGGCGGTCGAGGTCGTACAGGGCCAGCTTCGGATCGAGCAGTTCCAGTTCCACCGCGCGGTGGATGTAGGCGCGGAAGTATTCGGGGTACTGCCCCTTCATCTCCTCGAAGGTCGGTCGCGTTTCGGCCAGGCCGAGGAACTTGAGCGCCTCGTGGCGCAGCGCATCCAGCAGCAGGCGCGCGGAGACATAGGTGTAATTCGGCTCCTTCTCGATGCGCGCGCGCGCGGCCAGCGTCACCGCCTGCGACAACTCGTGTTCGGGGATGCCGTCGTAGAGATCGCGCAGCGCGGCGCCGACGATCTCGTCCATGTTCACGCCGGTGAGGCCCGCGCAGGCTTCGGTGACGACGCGGCGCATGCGCTGCTCGTCCAGCGCCACGGTGGTGCCGTCGTCGCGTTTGACGTGAATGCCCTGGACTGCGGCCGCAGCCTGCGGCTTGGCCGCGGCTTCGGCGGCGCGCTCCTGGGTGCGCTGCTCGCGGTAGATCACGTAGTCGCGCGCGACCTTGTGCTCGCCAGCGCGCATCAGCGCCAGTTCGACCTGGTCCTGGATGTCCTCGATGTGCAGCGTGCCGCCGCCGGAGATATGGCGTGTGAGGCCCTGCACGACCTGCTGGGTCAGCGCCTCCACCTTCTCGCGCACGGAGGAGCTGGCGGCGGCGGTGCTGCCCTCGACGGCGAGGAAGGCCTTGGTCAGCGCGATACTGATCTTGCTGGCGTCGAAGGTCGTGACCTTGCCATTGCGGCGGATCACGCGCAGCCCGCCCGGCGCGGTGGCGGCGAGTTCGGCGCTGGTGGCGGCCGCGGCCTGCACAGCGGCGCGGCGGGTGTCTGAAACAGCGGTGGTTTGTGTCTGCATTTTTATGGGCTCCCCGGTGGCACGATTGCGTGAAACGAATTCTGGTCCGTCCGCCCCGCGACGAGGGATTGTGACGGCCTTGTAACCATATCTTGTGGTTCGAGGGGTCGTCAACCCCAATATTATGTGTTTAAGCCTGTGCGGGGCAGGTGTAAAAACTGTGCATAAAATGAGGGCAAATCGCTAAGTGCCGGTTTGCAGGGAAGAATTGCCGAACAGGATTTGCACAGGATAAAAATCGTTATAAAATGCTTGCTAATATTGTTTTTTGAGTATCAATAAAAACAATTTATCGGCCCATTTAGGGTAGAGCGGGTAAGTCGGGGGAAATATGCTGCGACTTGTCCGTTGCGCTGCTGCACCACGCGGATTTTTTTGGTCGCCGTGTGTGCCGTAGTCTGCCGCGCGCGGGCCGTTCAGCGGCCGGGCATGCGCGTCGCCGCGGCGTCGAAAATCTTCTCGGCATTGGCGGCGAGGAAATTGCGGAAAACCAGCGGCCGTCCGTCCTGCCGCCAGAGCCTGCCGCCCTGCGCGTTAATGGCCTGGCCGCGCGTGATGATTTCGACGAACTGCTTCTCGGTCCGCGCGCTGCCGATGCGACCGCCGGCTTCGCGCACCGGCGTGTCCATGGTCGCCGCCAGCGTCGCGGTCTGGCGCAGTTTGGTGCCTGGCGCGCCCTGGATCGCGGGCAGCATGCGGAATCCGCGTTTCTGCATCGCCTGCGCCATGGACTCGATGCTCCTAAAGCCCGCGGCTTGGACGTCGATGGTGACGTGATTGAAATCCGGCCCCAGCGCCAGCGCGCTGGCGGCCTCGCCTGAGATGCGAGTCACCGCTTCCAGAGTGCTGCGCCGGATCGGTGGGCCGTTGCGCGTCATCAGCCTGTGCACGAGGTGCTGCACGAACCTGTCGGCATCGCGTGCGCCGAGTCCGCCTTTCTGTTCAGCCTTGCCGATCAGCGCGAGGAGCGGCGCATGATCCGCCGCGCGCGCGGACTCGGCGCAGTCCTCGCGGATCAACACCGCGACCTCCGGCGGATAGGCCGCGAGGTCCACCTGCGACACAAAAATCTTGAACTGTGC
>JBOICL010000116.1:0-5506 GCA_050740055.1 Stenotrophobium sp. | reverse complement strand
AAAAATCCCCCTTCGGCAGCAGCGTGCGCGGACTCACCGGCGTAACGCCATCGCGGATTTCAAAATGCGTGTGTGGGCCGGTGGAATGCCCGGTGCTGCCCAGCAGGGAGATCAGATCGCCTTGCTTAACCACGTCGCCGGTATGCACCTTGAGCGCGGAGTTGTGTGCGTAAAGCGAGGTCATGTTTTCATCGTGGCGGATGACGACCACATTGCCGTAGCCGCGCATTTTGTTGTCGGCATAAATCACGACGCCGTCGGCGACGGCATACACCGGCTCTCCGGTGTCTGCGGCGATGTCGATACCCTTGTGCAGCTTGCCCCAGCGTCTGCCGTATTCGGAACTGACGATGCCGGCATCGAGCGGCCAGCGATAGCCGCCACCATACTGATGCGGCAGCGCCGGAAGGACTCTCCCGTCGGGTGCTTTCGATCTGACCTCGCCGCCTGCTTCGGGAGTTTCATTCCCGGTTTTCTCCTTCCGTTTCCCATTTTTCTTTTCGTGGGGCTCGCCGCCAGCGCCGCTGACGCCTGCCTGATGCAGAACCGCCAGTAGTGCGGACTCACTATGGTTCGCCGAGTCATGGAATTTTTTCAGCACATCCTTTTCCGCGAGATAGCGATTCATGCGCTCGTGCGCTTCGGCCAGTTTTTCCTGCGCAAGCGTGGATGTTTTGCCTGCGACGCTTTCAATCTTGTCGGTGGCTTTTCCCAGGAACTCGGTGGTGTCCTGGTACAACGGGCTCTGCTGCATGTCGGCACAACCGGAAAGCAGCAGCAGCGAGATGCAGGCGCGAACCAGCAACCGTACCCAGCGCATGCGGGTCATTGACGAAGCGTGGAGAGGGCGCTGGTAGCGCAAGGCATGGGGCCAGGAGTAGCGAAGTGGCGTGAGTACGGGCGCATCGTTTCAGTCGCCGTGTGACTCGCGCTAGCGCTGTCAATCACCTTTGCGCAGTGCGCCGATCAGTCCGGCGATGGCCAGCACGGTGCCGCTGACGAATAGCCAGATGGCTTTGTCCGAAGGAGTGTTGCTAAAAAATTGCGAGACCTTCGAGTCGAACGAATGCAGCACGTTGAAGCCCCAGATGATCAACACTGCGCCGCCGATAATAAGTCCCACCGAAATGGCTTTGTTCATGGCGAATCTTCCCCAAACTGTTGGTGTTAGCGCAACCGAATCTAGTCCGCCGCATAGAGACCCGCAACCCTCAGAATTAAGGGTCGTAGAGGGTTTCATCCGCTCCGCTGTATTTGCGTAGGGAAAATGTTTAATTATGCTTAATAAGTAAATTATAATTAAGTATAATTACACACGCGTCGAAGCTGTGCCCACAGGAGCGGGTGACGAAACCTGCTTCAGCAATCCGCTGATTGCTTCACGCAAAACCTCCTGCGCGATCGGTTTTTGCAGCAAGGGGTAAGCCTGTTCGTTGGCTTGCCGCAAAGCCTCGGAAGAAGTCTCGCCGGTCATCACCAGCACCGGAAACGCGCCGTAGACCAGTTGCATGCGCCGCGCCAACTGCGCGCCGTTTTCGGTCTGGCCCAGGCGCAAGTCCACGATCAACAGATCAGGCACGCCGTCGCGGAGGAACAGTTGTTCGGCTGCTGCGGGAGTATCCGCGGTCGAGACAACCATGCCCCAGATTTCGAGCAGCACCTTCATGCTCATGAGAATGTCGCTTTCGTCGTCGATCACATAAACGCGCTTGCCGTTGAGGGGTGCCGGGGTCAGCGGTTCCTCGTTTTCCGTCAAGTAAACCGTTTCCTCCATCTGCCCGCGGAATGTAACCCGGAGGCAGGTGCCGCGGCCCGGTTCGGAATCCAGCGAAATATCCGCGTCGATGAGTTCGCACAGGCGCTGCACGATGGCCAGCCCCAAGCCGACGCCCTTGCTGCGGTCGCGGCCCGGGTTGTCGATCTGGTAGAACTCCTCGAACACGCGCGTCTGCTCGGACAATGGAATGCCCTTGCCGGTATCCGTGATGCTCAGGATCGCCGCGTTGCCTTCCATGTGTGTGGCCACGTGTATGCGGCCCTGCTCTGTATATTTGATGGCGTTGTCGAGCAGGTTGCGCGTGATGCGGCTCACCGCGATCAAGTCGTTGCGGACTATGAACGGGTGCAGGTCGAACACCAGCAGCAGACCCTTCTCGTCTGCGCGGGCCTGGTATTCAGTGCAGACCTCGCGCACCGACTGGTCCAGCCAGAACGGGCGCTTGTCGGGGACAAAATAACCCGCCGACAGGCGCGAGAGGTCCAGCAGGCCATTCAGCAGGTGGCCGAGCGAGCGGACGATCTTGTCGATGCTCCCGCTCACCTCTTGCAAGGTGGCCGGTGCCGGGTCTGCCGCCAGCACCGCGCTGTAGAGCGATAACGCATGCAAGGGCTGACGCAGGTCATGACTGGCGGTGGCCAGCACACGCGCACGGATTTTCCCGGATTCCTCGACGCGGGCCAGGGCGTCGCTGACCTGCACATTTTTTTGCTCAAGCTCCCGCACCAGCGTGTCGCGTTCATGGCGGATCACGATGGATTGCACCAGCAGGTTCTTGGCGGCGTAAGCGACCCCCACCACGAAGCAGCAAAACACGAGATTGAGAGCCCACGCAGCCACGGCTTGTTCGGGATGCAGCAAGCCGTAGGCATAAGAGATGGGCATGACGACGCAAATGCTCCAGGTGATCTCGATCTGGGGCGAAGCGGCAACGCCGATACCACCGGCCGCATAGGCGTACAGGATTGCCGCCATCATTGGCAAATGCGCAACCGGCAGATAAGGGAAAAACAGCACCGGCAGAATGCCGATCGAAAACCCGGAAATGCCCGCGAGCACGATAAAGCAGGCATGGGTCAGATAGGGGTCAATACGGCCCCGGCGCCGGTAGATATACGCGGAATAGACGCCGCGCACAGTCTCCATGCTCATGACGGCGCACAGCCACAGGATCAGGGTTTTCCTGGGAACAAAGGGATGCACGTCATACGCGATGCCGCACAAGATCAGCGCGTCGAGGAAGGGCAGCAGCCGTATGATGCGGGCGTGCATGCCCATCAGCTCCGCCATGACCTCGCGTTTCTGGGTTCCATGCTGCGTGTTGGATAAACGGTCCATACCGCCGGAGACTCCTTCCATTTCAGCCGCCATCGAAGCGCAGCCCCATACGGCCCGCCGTCATCACCGCCTGCGTACGATTGTGCGCGCCCAGGGCCTGAAAGATCGCGGAGATGTGTTCGTTCACCGTACTCTCGGCAATGTTCAGCTTGCGGCTGATGGACTTGGTCGGCAGCCCCAGGCTGACTTCGCGCAGTACTTCAAGCTGCCTCTGCGTAAGGGCTGGATGCGTCGCGGCATGATTCTGTGCATTGCCGAAAACTTCGCGCGGCAGATGGATATTGCCGCGCAGCACCTGCCGCAAAGCCTTCGTCAGCAGTTGTGGCGATGCGCTCTTGGAGACAAAGCTCATCGCGCCCGCGTCGATGCAGCGGTGCACGGTGGCGATTTCGTCGAGCGCCGAAACCACCACCACCGCCACGTCCGGCGCGGCTGCCTTGATCTGCTGCAAGGCATCCAGCCCGCGTTCGTTCTTCAGACCGAGGTCGAGCAGGCACAGGTTGAGGTCGGAATGCGCGCTTGCAGCCGCCAGCGCCTCGCCGATGGTCGAGGCTTCCAGAATCAGCGCATGCCGTTCGATGGTCAGCAACAGCAGCCGCAGACCGGCCCGGAATAACTCGTGATCATCGACCAGAAGAATCTTCATGGAAGCGCCGGAGTCGCCAAGTGCAGTAAAGGCCATGAACTATAGAACGCCGCCATCATGCCTAGGTTGACCGGTCATCGAAAACCTTTGATCACCGTGGGTAGTGTGAACTGTGTCACGTTTCTGCCCAGACCCATACCCCCAATTCTGAGGATAGTTCGGAATAGAAATTGCGCGTATTGTCAGTTCAGATGTGGTGTCGCATTGGCAGCTGAAGTTTGCAGTGGGTTCAGGAGGCAGGGGACATGAACGCACAAACAATTTCCGATACACCTTCAAGGCTATCGATCTGGTACAGACTGGGCAGTGTGATTCTGGATGCGCTTTTGGTCGGGCTGCTGATGTTCCAGCAAGTAGCGTGGGCTTATACGCCCGGACCTGTGCAGAGAGGCACGGATGTTCCGCTGAGTCTTCAGAAGACTTTCCTTGAAAGCAATGTCGCGCTTGTCCAGCAATGGGCGGGCCAAGGCAAGTTCGGAGAGGTGGCTTCCGCGAACAATGGGGCTGATGGCACGTCGCACACCGAACCAGTTCATCCAACTCCGGCCAAAATCTCATCCACAGCGATCCAGAGCAGTAACAACCCCGCGCCCATAGGGCCGGACCCCGGCAAGGGCTATGTGCGCCTGCCGGGCCACGTGCTGGACGCCCTGGCGCGTGCCACCCCGATTGCGCCGGATGGCGTGGTGCCGCTTTCTTCCGCGGCATCCGCGGGCAAGGAGCCGATCACCCTCACGCTGGTGCTCAGGCGCGACGATCAGGCCGGGTTTGATCACTACATGAAGGAAGTTTACGACCCGCACTCCAAAATCTACCGGCATTTTCTGACGCAGGCGCAGATCACGAAGAAGTTCGGGCCATCGCGTAAGGGTTACGAGCAGGTGCTGAGCTATCTGCGTGGGCAGGGGTTCAAGTTGCTTGAAGGATCGAAGAATCGAATGACGATGGTGGTGCGTGGCGCCCGTGCAAATGCGGAGAAGGCTTTTGATCTCAATATCGGGGACTACAAGATCGGCGATGCGATGTTCTATGCGAATGATCGTGATCCGGCCTTCCCAAAAGCCTTGGCGTCTCATGTACAGGCCCTGTCCGGCTTGTCGGATTTTGCGCAGCCCCATCCGGTTATTCAAACCATACAGAATGCTATTTGCGCGGGCCTGTCCTACTTTGCCGCCTTGGTCTTTCAGATTTCAGTATCTCCTCTTACTTATAAATTAGATTGTTGGTTAACTCAAAGCGTCGACGGCAGTAGTACGCTTGGTCTTAGTTTGGGCGGTAACACCTACTACTATGATTTCGATCCATATAATCCCCCCTTACAGGAGCCAGCACGTCCCTGTGACGATGAAAACGGCCAGAATATGTGTAATCCCTGCCTAGGTGGAGTGAAAGCGGTTCTTACCGCGAGTCCGACGATGCCTACAACGGGGGATGTGGTGAGTTTTGTTGCTTCGAAATCGGCCAGTCCGGATTGTGCTCCGATTACCAGTTACATCTTTAATTTTGGCGATGGGACACCTGCCCTGACGCAGGTCGTTCCGGATGGAGCATTTCCGGGACCTCCCGAATCACTGGCTAGCCATACCTACAGCCAGCCAGGTAATTATGTGGCGAGTGTTACGGTGGTCGCCGATGTTTCGGCTACCGTCAGCGTGCCCATTGATGTGGTGGCAACAACATCCAACTTAGAACGGGCAAAGTCAGAAACAACGCACGTCACGACTCAAACCGGTGCTGCAGATGGC
>JBOICL010000115.1:0-19693 GCA_050740055.1 Stenotrophobium sp. | reverse complement strand
GTCGAAAACCTCGCCCAGTGTGGGCGCGGCGGCGAATGAGGCGACCGGCAGCAGAGCGAAACCGGCCGTGGCGAGAAAACCTACGTATTTGCGCATTGATGCTCCCTATCGATGGTCAGAAATGCTGTGAATGCAGCAACAGAAGCGAAGCAATGGCCATGCCAACCAGTGCGCCGCTCTCCCTTCCAAAAACGCTGCACGACGGCAATGTAGCAGTTTTATGACCATCCAAAAACAAGCCAAAACCCATTGAAAATACCTTGCCGATGGATGTTCGCGCACAAAAAGCTGGATTCGCTTGCGGACCCGGCCTTGTGACGCGATGCCGGATTATTAACAGCCGAATAAGCGGGCGCCTGAATCAGCCGCCTCAGGCGCCGGTTTTCTTGAGCATGTCTTCGATCGCGGCCTTGATCTCGGCATCCGAAAGATCCGGATCGCCGCCGCGCGCGGGCATCGAGTTCAGGCCCTTGATGGCGACCGCTTCCAGGCCGTCAACGCCGCCCGCCGCCGCCTTGCGCTTGCCCCACTGCGCCTTGTCGCCGATTTTCGGCGCGCCGAGCAGGCCGGAACCGTGGCAGGCGCCGCAGACCCTGGCCACAACCTGGTCGCCGGTATAGGGCGCACGCGCGGGCTTGCTGGCTGCCTGCTGCAACAACACCGAAGGATCCGTCACGACCTCGCCGATCGGCTTGGTGCGATCATTGATCTTGGCAAGCTCCGCCGCATCGGCTTCAGGCGCCGGCGTGACCAGCCTGGCGGCCGCGATGCAGATGAAGAAAATGGCGAACAACCCGGCCATCACCAGGCCAAAACTCTTGAAAAAAGCCTTGTCGTGGTCCTTGTGCTCCACAGAGCGCTCCCTAAGCAATACAGTGGCGCGGAGTATAGCCGCTGCAATCTTTTGCGGGTATCCTTCCGGCCCGCTGCACAGCCTGCATGCGCCCGTAGCTCAGCTGGATAGAGTGCCGGTTTCCGAAACCGTAGGTCGCAGGTTCGAATCCTGCCGGGCGCACCATTTCTCCCACTTACTGATTTAGTGCCGGATCACTTGAGGCATACTCTGACTCACGGTCTTCTTGCCGGATTCGCACTCAAACGCCATGCCCGACATTGCAGGATTGCTTAAAAGCGAAATCTCCCGCCTTTCGAAAAAGGCGGTGCGCGAACATCTCAGTTCGATCCAGTCGGCGACGGCTTCGCATCGGCACCAACTGGCGGCTCTGAAGAAACAGGTGCTCCAGCTTGAGCGGGAGCTTGCCAGGCTCCGCCGCGCCGCGCCTGGGAAAATGCCGGCAACAGATTCCGTAGAGGGCACAAAAATCCGATTCGTGGCAAAGGGCCTGAAATCGCTGCGCAGCCGGCTGGGCCTCGGCGCCGAGGATTTCGGTTTATTGCTGGGCGTCAGCAGTCAGAGTGTTTACAACTGGGAGAATCAGAAGACAGTACCTCGCAAGGTGCAGGTCGCGGCCATTGCGCAGTTACGCAGCCTCGGCAAACGTGAAGCGCGGGCGCGCATTGAGTCCCTTGCCCCTGCCAGCTCCAAAGGGAACGCACAAAAGGCTTGAGTGTTTGACAGCACGGCAGAAACTGCGTCTGCCGTGCTGTCATCGCCGAAGGTGAAAACGCTTGCTTACTTTGCCGCCTTGAGCCAGCGCACCTGCCGCTCCTGCGCGGCCAGATACAGGCCCATCGCAAAGCCAAAGCTGGTGAACAGGCTCAGCACGAAATAAATCCACGTCTGTTTCATGCCGCGCCTTGGGCCGTCGATGATCGTCCACAGCGGAAACAGCAGAACATTGGTCGTCAGCAAGTCCTGCGAGCCGGAACCGGCCGCCGGATTGGTGAACAGCAGCTTGGTGAAATGCACCCAGCTGGCCTGTTCCGGGTAGGTCTGCATGTACAGGATGTTGAAGTGCCAGCCCACCAGCACCGAGCAGACGGCGATAACGTAATACAGGGCTTCGAGCGCCGATACGCGCGCGCCGTTCCAGCCGGATCGGTAGAGATAGGAATTGAAGTAGAAAAACAGCACAACGCAGAACAGCCCCAATGCAGCATGAATCAGTAGCGAAGTCATCGTGCCTCCTCCGGTGGTCAGCTCACCCGCTCGCGACACGGTGTTTTTGCGCAGCAAAACGGGTGCGGGAGCGGGCGGTGGGGTGCCGACCTTAGCGCAGTCGCGGGCTTCGGGTGCCTCCCGCACCCATTGCCCTTCGGGCAAGCACCGTGTCGGCACCCGCTCTGGACAAATAGCGCAGAGAGATTGTTAAATATCGCTAACAATAATAATTTATTGTTGATTATTTATCAATAATAGTTTCTGGAATCAGCGAGAGCGGGTGATGCGCGAAACACCGCAATGACGTTTTGCCTCAGGTGCTGAACAGTCCGCCCAGCGACGAAGGCGGCTGCGGCGCATCGGGCAACACCGCCGCCAGCTGCGCGTCCTTCAGGCGCAGATGCCGCTCCAGCAGTTGCGCCAGCATGCTACGGAAATCGGTGGTGATGGCGAGGTCGCGGCCCTGGTAGAGCCGCGCCGCGGCCAGCGTCGGCCACTCGCCGTAAACCTTGCCGCCCCTGAGTTCGCCGCCGATCAGCCACATGACATTGCCGTGGCCGTGATCGGTGCCGCCGTTGCCGTTCTGCTGCACGGTGCGGCCGAACTCCGACATGACCACGATCGCGGTGTCGTCGAGCATGGTGCCGAGGCCGCTGGCCAGCGCGGCCAGACCTTCCGCGAGCGGATGCAGATGATTGGCCAGCTGGCCCTTGGCATTGCCCTCGTTGATATGCGTGTCCCAGCCGCCGAGCGCGAGGAACGCGAGCTGGATATTTGCGTCGTGCTGCATCAGTCCGGCGAGTTGGTAGGCGTCGAGCACGAAGCCGTTGGGCGAAGGCGCGCCGTTGCCGGAGGCTTTCATTTCCCGCTCGATGTGCGCCATGTCGCCGTCCATGCTGCCCATGTTGGCCTTGATCTCCGCACGCGATTCGCGGCCCTCGCGATACGCCTGCGCCATGGCGCCGTCGCCGCTGTAGAGCTTGTCGAAGGCGGCGCTGACTTCAGGCTTGTCGAAGGCGATGTCCTTGCCCGCGTTGCGGCCCAGCGGCACGTTGGCGACGCTGGCCGCGCCGCTCATGATGCGCGGCAGCACCGGGCCGAGGCTGAGCGCCTGCGTGCTGGCATGCGGCGCCGGTAACTGCATCAGCAGGCGGTTCATCCAGCCGTCAGCCGTGCCCTTGCGCCCCGGCGTGCCACTCTCCATGTAGTCCTGCGCATCGAAATGTGAGCGCGTCGGATCGGGCGAACCGGTGGCGTGCACGAACGCCAGCCGCTTCTGCTGCCACAGCGGCAGCAGCGGCGCGAGCGCCGGATGCAGGCCGAAATAGCCGTCGAGATCGAGCGCGCCGCCGTCCGCGCCGGGCCGTGGAATCGCGATAGAGCCGCGCGCCTGGTAGTAGTCGCCGTCGCCATAGGGCACCACGACGTTGAGGCCGTCCACAGCGCCACGCAGCATGACCACAATCAGCCGCTTGCGCGCGGGTGTGTCGCTGCCGTAAGCGGCCCAGCCGTCGCGCCCGATCGGCAGCAGCAAGCCGCCGCCGGCGAGTCCGAGAGTCTTGATGAGCTGTCTGCGATTCATGAAACAAACCTCCTAGCGCCGCATGAATTCCGGGCTACCGAGCAGCAGCGCGGCACGCAGTCTCGGCGGCGCTGCGGCATAGGCCTCGCTGGTTTTCAGCGAAAACGGATTGCCCAGCGTGGCCAGCAGCACCGCCGGATCGGGCGGCACGAACTTGTCTTTCGGCGGCGCTTGCTCATCTTCATCGGGCGCACGACTGAAACGCGCGCCACCGTTGACGAAAGATACGGCGAGGTTCACGCGGTGGATCATCGCATCGGGATTCATCCACGCCTCCTCGGTGTTCTTGTAGCCGTCAGGCGTCGGGCAGCCGTAGATCGGCATGCCCAGTTGCGCGACCGCGCCCATCGCCGGCTTGAAATTGGTGACGTGATAGCCGAGCGCACGCAGCGACGACACCACGTATTGATAAGGCGTCTTGAACTTGTTGCCGTCGTTTTCCGGCGCCCAGAACTCGGCGCTGGCGAACAGCGTGCGCAGCACCTCGCGGATATCGCCGTGCGTGTCGATGAAGGTTTTGCTCAGGCGGCCCACCAGCGCCGGCGGCGGGTTATCGGCGACGAAAAACTGCGCGAGTTCGTAGCTGATGTGATGCGCGGTGGCGGGGCTGGCGGCCAGCATGTCCAGCGCGCGTTCGCCTTCCTCCTCGCCGCCGCCGTGGAAATGCCGGCCGAGAAAAGTCTTGTCGCCGAAGTCGTGCCTGCGCGCATCGAACACGAACACGCCGCCCTCGATGCGGCGGTTGCCGCGCGGCAGGAAGGTCCAGCCGGTGAGGATGCGCGCCAGCTCAGTCACATCCTTCTGCGTGTAGCCGCCGTCCACGCCCAGCGTGTGCAGCTCCATCACCTCGCGCGCGTAGTTTTCATTCAACCCGGTGGGCGCGTTCTTGCGCGCATGCGGAGGATGGAATCCGGGCGCGGTGCTCTGCCAGTTGTCGAGGTAGAACAGCATCGCCGGATGCTTGGCGGTGGCGCCGAGCAGGTCGCGGAAATGGCCTAGCGCGTAGGGCCGGATAGCGTTCTGCTCGTAATTTCCCACATAAACGTGATCGAGGCCCTTGCCCTCAAACACGTTGAAATGGTTGAACCAGAATTCGGCCATCACTTCCTGCAGCTGGCGCGGACTCTCCAGCGCGCGGATCAGGCGCGCGGCCGTGGCCTGCTGCACGGGGATGCGCGAATGTTCCTGCGCGGCTTTTCTGGCTGCGTCATCTGTTCCGGCCGCGCGCAAAGTGGGCGGGCCGAAATCCAGAAACAACTGCTGCGGTGTCAGCGCCAGTGTTTGCAGCGCGGCGAGCTGCTGCTGAACAGCGGGTGATTGCGGAATCGTGTCGGGCGAAAGCTGCTGCGCGATGTAGCGATCCACACCCATTGCCATCACGCGATCAAGATCACCGGGGCGCGGGCCGTAGCCGAGACGGTTGAGCACGTGCAGCGCGCGCTGCTGCGGGCTCAGCTCCGCCGGGGCGGCGCCAGCCGCGGTGAAAAACGTCAGAAGCAGAACCGGAAACCAGAGCCGAAAAATCATTCGACCTCCTCAGAGCCGGTGAAAGACAGCGGCGCTTGGCACAGCGTCCGCAGTTTCAGCGAAAACCAAGGTAGTCCCCGACGTGTTAACGGCCCCTGAATAACGGACTGTGCAGAGAGACTTAACAATACTTTGCGATTCGCGCCGCGTGCCGCGTCATTCAAACCACAGTTCGACGCGGTTGCGGCCCTCGCGCTTGGCGTTGTAGAGCGCGGCATCGGCGTTGCGCAGCAGTTCCTGCAGGTCGCGCGTGGTCGGCCGCAGCGCCGCCACGCCCATGCTGACGGTGTAGCCGATCTCCCTGCCGTTGACCGGCACGCGCTGCTCGGAAATCAACAGCCGCAGGCGTGATGCGGCCTCGGCCGCGGGCTCCTTGTTCGCGCGCGGCAGCATGATGGCAAACTCCTCGCCACCGAGCCGACCCGCGAAATCGATCTTGCGGATGTTGGCGGACACGGTCTGCGCCAGCCTGACGATCGCCTTGTCGCCGGTGTCGTGGCCGTAGCTGTCGTTGATTTTCTTGAAGTGGTCGATGTCCAGCATGATCACCGACAACGGTTCGGCGAAGCGCCGAGCGCGGCCGATCTCCAGCGTCGCCATCTCGGTGAAATGGCCGCGGTTGAACAGGCCGGTGAGGGCGTCGCGGGTGGCGCGCTGGTAGAGCTGATCTTCGCGCCGCTTCTGATCGGTGATGTCCTGGAACACCTCGACGAAACCGCTGATCTCGCCCTCGCCGGCGCGCACCGCGTCGAGCGTACACAGTGCGGTGAATTCCACGCCGCTGCGTTTGCGCCGCGCCTGCTCGTCATGGCTGTGGCCACTGGTGCGCGCGAAGGTGAGGCCCTTCAGCGGCAGGCCTTCGCGCAGCGCCGATTCCGGAAACAGCATCGCGTAGGACTGCCCCAGCACCTCGCGCTCGGCGTAGCCGGTGATGAGCGCCGCGCCGCGGTTCCAGCTGCGGATCAGCCCGTCGCGGCTCAAGAGGTAGATGCCGTAGGAACTGATGTTGCGCACCAGCTCGGTGTAGCGCGCCGGATCGCGGCTGATCAAACCTTGGTTGCGATGCGGTGCCAGATCGCCGATGGCGTCGAACGCGGGCTGCGATGCTGAAGGTTCATGCTCTTGCATGAGCCGATTCTAGCCCGAATATTTGCTGCCGCGACCGGCGCCCTGCGCTATGCTGCGCGCCCTTTTTCGACCGCCCATGGCATCAGCCGCGGGTCTGGTGCACCCATGAGACAAGGTCTTTTTGCCGCCGCGGGCGCCTACTTCATCTGGGGCCTGTTCCCCCTGTACTGGAAACTGCTGGAGCGGGTGCCGTCGCTGCAGATCATGTCGCACCGCATCGTCTGGTGCGCGCTGCTGGTGTTCGCCTGGCTGGGCGCGCGCGAAGGGCTGGGCTGGCTGCGCACGCTGCCGCCGAAGCTGTTCGCGATGCTGTGCGCCAGCTCGCTGCTGATCGCGTGCAACTGGTGGCTCTACATCTGGGCGGTGAACAACGGCCATATCGTCGCCACCAGCCTCGGCTATTTCATCAACCCGCTGGTCAGCGTGCTGCTCGGCGTATTCATCCTCGGCGAGCGACTGCGGCCGCTGCAGTGGCTGGCGGTCGCGGTGGCTGGCGCGGGCGTGCTGTATCTCGCCGTGCAGGCCGGACAACTGCCGTGGATTTCGCTGGCGCTGGCGTTTTCATTCGGCGGCTATGGACTCGTGCGTAAGCTCGCGGTGATTCCGGCCGTGCATGGCCTGGCAGTGGAAAGCGGCCTGCTATTCCTGCCCGCGCTGGCGGTGCTGCTGTGGGACGAGACGCACGGCAGCGGCAGCTTCGGCCACATCAACAGACCCATCGACCTGCTGCTGATCGCGGCGGGCGCGGTGACAGCGATTCCGCTGGTGATGTTCGCCTACGGCGCGCGGCGCATCCCGCTGTCGATGATCGGCGTGCTGCAATACCTCGCGCCGACGCTGCAACTGGCCTGCGGGCTGCTGCTCTATCACGAGCCGTTTTCGCGCGCGCAGGGCATCGGCTTCGGCTGCATCTGGGTGGCGCTGGCGATTTATGCGACGGAAGGCATCGTGCGCCTGCAAAGGCGTTCGGCGGCGGTTTGATTTCGTTTTCCGTCACCCGCTCCGCTCGTTTGCAGTGTGACGGTTGTTTTATTTAATTGATTAAATATAATAATTTAATATAATTACAAACACGCATTCGCAGCTATTTTCAGTGAGCGGCCGGCGCGTTATTTCACCTTCACCACCATCGCCTGCATGCCATTGGCCTCCAGCCGCGCGGCGATGGTGTGCACATGCGCGAGGCTCGAATCCGGCCCGATGCGCACGCGGTAATAAGTGTCCTTGTTGTCGATGGTGACTTTCTCGATGCGCGACTCGATGCCGAGCAGGGCGAGCTTGGCTTTCTCCGCGTCGGCTTCGGGCTCGCCACGGTAGGAGGCGACCTGGATGATGAACAGGCCGCTGTCGGCGCCGCCGTTCTTGCCCGCGCCTTGCACCTCCTCGCGCGGCACTACGACTTCCTGGCTGGGCAGCAGTTCGTAGAAGGTGAAGCGCGGCTTCTCCTTCGGCGGCAGCTTCACCACGTTTCTTTTGCTCGAAGCGAACGTATCGGATTTCGGATTCTTTTCCTGCGCGCTTTCCCCGGCATTCGCGGCGTTATCGCGCCCCTGCGCGGTCTGACCTGGCAGCGGCTGCGCGGGCCGGCCGATATAGACGAAGGCCGCGACCGCGAGACCGAGCGAAAGCCCAAGCGCCAGCCACACCCAGCCCGGCATGGCGCCGCGCGCACCACCGTTGCGCGGCCGGGCCTGACGGCGATTGCCGCCGCGCTGCGCGTAATCCTTCGCCACTACATTTTCTCCGGCGCGCTGACACCGAGGATGGCGAGGCCGTTGCGCAGCACCTGCCGCGCCGCCGCGATCAGCGTCAGCCGCGCGGCCTGCAGTTCGGCGTCATCGACGATGAACTTGTGCACGTTGTAATAGCTGTGAAAAGCGTCGGCGAGTCCGTCCTTGAGATAGAACGCCAGCGTGTGCGGTTCGAATTCCGCGGCCGCCTTGCGCAGCACCTCGGGGAAGCGCGCGAGCTGCACCAGCAGCGCTTTCTCGTGCTCGCTGTCGAGCCGGTGCAGCGCCGCCAGGCCCGCCGCCGGATCGTAGGTTCCGCCACGTTCGGCCAACTGCGCGAACACGCTGCACACGCGCGCATGCGCGTACTGCACGTAGTACACCGGGTTGTCGTTGCTCTGCGAACGCGCGAGGTCGATGTCGAATTCCAGGTGCTGGTCGTGCGAGCGCATCAGGTAGAAGAAGCGCGTCGCGTCGGCGCCGGCCTCGTCGATCAGGTCCTTGAGCGTGACGAAGTTGCCGCTGCGCTTGCCCATCTTGCCGGACGATAGCGTGACAAACTGGATCAGTTGCACGTTGAGCGCGTCCTTGCGGCCGGTCAACGCCTCGATCGCGGCGCGTACGCGGCCGATGTAGCCGTGGTGATCCGCGCCCCACACGTCCATCAGCAGCGGGGGCTGATCATTTGTCTTTGCGCGATCCAGCTTGTCCACGTGATAGGCGAGATCGTTGCAGAAATAGGTCGCGGCGCCGTCGGCCTTGATCAGCACGCGATCCTTCTCGTCGCCGAACTGTTCGGTGCGCAGCCACACCGCGCCGTCCCTGTCGTACACCAGTCCGGCATCGCGCAGCCGCGCCAGCGCCTTCTGCACGAAGCCGCCGTCCACCAGCGCTTTCTCGGAAGTCCACTGGTCGAAGCGCACGCTGAAGGCCTCCAGCGTCGCGCGGATCACGGCCAACTGGTCGTCCAGCGCCTGGCGCTGGATAAGGCCGTAGCTCTCGCCGAGCAGGGTTTTCGCACGCGCGATCAGGGCATCCGCATGGCTTTCCTGCTGCAGCTTGATGCTGTCTTTTTCCTTGCCGCTGGCGCCTTCCGGCACCAGCGGTTCAGGCGGCAGCCCCGCCAGCACCGCAGTGGCGTCATGCTGGAATTTTTCTCCGTGCGAATCTTTGAGCGTTTGCGCGGTGTGCCGGATGTAATCCGCCGGATAGCCTCGCCTGGGAAACGGCAGGATTTCGCCGCAGAGTTCGAGATAGCGCAGCCACACGCTGAGGGCGAGGATGTCCACCTGCCGCCCGGCGTCGTTGATGTAGTACTCGCGCCACACGATCCAGCCGGTCGCAGCGAGCAGGTTGGACACGGTGTCGCCATAAGCGGCGTTGCGGCCGTGTCCGACGTGCATGGGGCCGGTGGGATTGGCGGAGACGAACTCCACCATGATCCTGCCCTTGCCGCCGGAATCGTCGCGACCGAATTTCGCGCCCCCCGCCAACACGTCGGCGACGACGGCCTGAAAGGCGTCGGTGGCGAGGAAGAAGTTGATGAAGCCGGGCCCGGCGATTTCGACCTTCGCGACACGCGGCGAAGGCGGCAGATTTTTCACCAGCAGTTCGGCGACGGCGCGCGGCGGCTTGCCCAGCGGCTTGGCCAGCATGAGTGCGATATTGCTGGCGAAATCGCCGTGGCTCTTGTCCTTGGCGGCGTCAATCTGGATGTTGTCCGGCGCGCGCACCTCGCTGCCGGCAATCAGCGGCTGCAGCGCCGCGCGCAACAATTCTTGCAGATGCGATTTCATCGGGAACGGTCAGGGCCCACTCAAACGGACGCGGATTTTACAGTGTCGCCTGCGCCGGTGCCGCCCGCATCTCAAGCCGGATAACGGTCGCCGATCTGCGCGCGTGCGTACCAAGCATTGAGTTTCGTTCTGTCCGCGTGACCATCCGCAGGCGACCACGATGCGTAATCCGCCTCGCCCATGGGCTGGTACGGCCCGTGCTTGACCTCGAAAATAACGCCGCCCGGGTCCAGTGACAGCACGGCATGCCATTGGCCCGCCGGATTTTCGAGGATGGCGCTGCCTCCGCCGAGCACGGATCGGTCCGTTACCACACCCTGCGCATCGAAATGCAGCACGACGAAGCGCCCGCGCAGCGGAAACAGCAGTTCCCAGGTGTGCGGATGCCGGTGCGGCCGCACATACGTGTCCGGTTCCATCGCGATGGCGAGGCGCTGGACCGGGTCGGCAAGCTGTTCGTGCAGATTGTGATTGGCGCGCAAACGCGGCGAGGCCAGCGCGCGGGCGGTGAGTTCGTCGAGCGTGTTGGGAGTGATCTGCTTCAAGGTGAACTCCGGCGCTGAAACGTGAGCGGCTTGCGGACGACCGATTGTATCCGGCCATGCCGTGGCGAATCGCCTAAAATGCGCGCGGCCGCCCGTCTTCAGCCGGATTTCCAAACCGCTCATGACCTCCAAGATGCCTGCCTGGGTCGAAACCGGCGCGTTCCTGCTCGCGCTGAACGCCGGCATTGTCAATGGCGTCGGCCTGCTGGGGTTCCAGCACCAATCCGTGTCTCACATGAGCGGCAATTCCACCGAAGTCGGCCTGGCCGTCGTCAACGGCGACCTCGGCCAGGTGCTGCACCTGACGATCATCCTGTTGGCCTTCCTGTGCGGCGCGGCGTTCAGCGGCTTCATCATCCAGGACACCGCGCTGCGGCTGGGCCGCCGCTACAGCTTCGCGCTGTTCTGCGAGTCGGCATTCCTGCTGATTTCCATGCTGCTGCTCAACAATGGCGTCAGCCAGGGCGACTACTGGGCCTCCGCCGCCTGCGGACTGCAGAACGCGATGGTCACCACCTACAGCGGCGCGATCCTGCGCACCACGCATGTCACCGGCACTTTTACCGATCTGGGCATCACCTTCGGTCACATGCTGCGCGGCATCAAGGTCGATCACCGCCGCATCACCCTCTACCTTCTGCTGATTTCCGGCTTCATCAGCGGCGGCGTGGCCGGCGCCTATACCTATCTGCACGTGAGCTATTCGGCGTTCTGCATTCCGATCGCGCTCACCGCGTCGCTGTCGGCGCTGTACTGGGCCTACCGCCACCATCTTCAGCACGAGCATCAGAACAAGTCGTAGGGATCCACGTCCAGCGACCAGCGCACCTGCCGCGCGCCGGGCAAGGCGTCGATCTGCGGCACCCAGGCGGCGAGATGCTTTTGCAGCGCCGCGCGGCTGGCACACTGCATCAGCAGTTGCGCACGCACATGGCCGGCGCGGCGCTCCATGCTGGCCGGGATCGGCTCGGAAACCTGCACCCGCGTCGTGACCGACATGAACAGATCGCGCGCTGCATTCAGGAAATTCATTGCCGCCGCTGGCTGCGTGGACTCCGCGCGCAGCAGCGCCAGGTGCGAATACGGCGGCAGGCCGGTGAGTCGGCGTTCTTCCAGCAGCGCCGTACTCAGTGCGGCGTAGCCGCCCTCGACCAGCTTGCGCAGCAGCGGATGCTGCGGTTCATGGGTTTGCAGGATCACCTCGCTGGACTGCCCGGCGCGGCCGGCGCGGCCGGCGACCTGCGTCACCATCTGGCCCATACGCTCGGTGGCGCGGAAATCGGTACCGTACAAGGCCTGGTCGGCGCTGACGATGCCGACCAGCGACAGGCCAGCGAAGTCGTGGCCCTTGGCGAGGATCTGGGTGCCGACGAGGATATGGATCGCACCGCTGCGGATGTCCGCCAGCAGGCGTTCCAGTTCCCCGGCGCGGCGCACGCGGTCGGAGTCGAAGCGTTCGACGCGCTGCTCGGGAAAACGCGCGCGCAGGGCCTCCTCCACGCGCTCGGTGCCCTGGCCCAGCGGCACGAGATTTTTCGACGCGCATTGTGGACAGGCCGGTGGCACCGGCTTCTGCGCGCCGCAATGGTGACAGACCAGCCGCGTGCGGCCGCGATGCAGGGTCATGTGCGCATCGCAGCGGCCGCAGGGCGCGCTCCAGCCGCAGTCGCGGCACAGCAGCACCGGCGCGTAGCCACGGCGGTTGATGAACAGCAGCACCTGGCCTTTGCGCTCGAGGTGCCGGCGCACCGCTTCGAGCAGCGGTGGCGACAGGCCGTGGTCGAGGCTGCGCCCGCGCACGTCCAGCGCCTGCACGCGCGGCGGCGCATCGTCGCGCACGCGCCGGTGCAGGCGCAGATGGGCATAGCGGAAATGCTGCGTGTTGTGCAGGGTTTCCAGCGAAGGCGTGGCGCTGCCGAGCACCGCCGGAATCTTCAGCCGCTGCGCGCGCAGGATGGCGAGATCGCGCGCGCTGTAGCGGAAACCCTCCTGCTGCTTGAACGAGACATCGTGCTCCTCGTCCACCACCACCAGGCCGAGCCGCGCAAACGGCACGAACACGGCGGAACGCGTGCCGACGACGATGCGCGCTTCGCCCGCGCGTGCGCGCAGCCAGGTATCGGCGCGCTGGTTCTCGCTCATGCCCGAATGGAAGCTCGCCACGCCCGCGCCGAAGCGGCGCAGGAAGCGCTCGGTTAGCTGCGGCGCCAGGCCGATCTCCGGCACCAGCACCAGCACCTGTTCGCCGCGCGCCAGCGTGTCGGCGGCGAGTTGCAGATAGACCTCGGTCTTGCCGCTGCCGGTGACGCCTTCGAGCAGGCTGACGCCGAATTTTCCGGCGCCGCCGCGCAGGGCCTCCAGCGCCGCCGCCTGTTCGGCGGTCAGCACCGGCGCGGTTTCGGCCGGCGCCGCGGCTTCCGCCGGCGCCTGCGGCATTTCCGCGATCCAGCCCTGGGCCAGCGCCTTGCGCAGGATCGCGGCGCACTTGGGCAAGGCCTCTACCAACTGCGCACGCGTCAGCGGCGCATCCGCGAGTGTGCGCAGCAGCGCGCGCTGCGCACTGGCGCGTGCCGTTAAAGCGTCCAGCGCCGCGCGTCCCGCGATAGTCACTTGCAAAACACCCTCGCGCTCGATTTCGGCGGCGGCGCCGCGCCGCAGAGGCCCCGGCAGCGCGGCGGCCAGCACTTCGCCCAGCGGATACTGGTAATAGTCCGCCGACCAGCGGCACAGCGCCCAGACATCGGGTGGAAACAGCGGCGATTCGTCGAGGACGGCCTCGATGAGCTTGTAACCATGCGCGGCAGGCGGCTCGGCGCGCGGCGGCTCGGCAATGACGCCGACCAGCCGCCGTTTGCCGAACGGCACGCGCACCCGCATCCCGGGGCGCAGACGGTGCGTGCCGTCTGTGGGCACGCGGTAGTCGAACAGCCGATACAGCGGCGCCGGAACAGCGACGGCAACAACGTCCAGGCTCATTGTCCAGCCTGTGGATAAACGTGGGGACAGATTCGGGCATCGCTCCGCAAACCCGCTGCATCACAGTGAAAACGCCACACGCTTTTACTGAACGATCTGAATAAATTCAATAAATTCATATTGATAAAATATACTTTCAAAGTGCGCCGCAGCTCGTGCTTGACCTTGCCAGCAGCCTGTGACAGGCCGCCACTGTGGATAAGCCCTGTCGCTTGATACTTCGTCTGCGTGTAAACCCCCAGCCGTCCGGCGCGTTGATTATGCGGGCTAAACTGCTGCGGTGAATGCGCTCCGCACTGAACTCGAACAGTTTCTCGCCAGTATCGAGAAGCGCGCCCTGCGCATGGTCGAGATCACCACGCGCGACCGCGACGAGGCGCTGGACGTGGTGCAGGACGCGATGCTGCAACTGGTGCGCAGTTATGCGGCGCGGCCCGCCACCGAGTGGCCGCCGCTGTTTTACCGGATCCTGGAAAACAAGATCCGGGACTGGCAGCGACGGCAGACCGTGCGTAACCGCGTACTGTTCTGGCGCGATCGTTTTACCGAGGAGCAGCAGGATGATTTTCTGGAAAACCTGGCCGATCTTTCGCAACCCGATGCGCCGAGCAGGTTGCAGCACGAGCAGGCCATGCGCAGGCTGGAACAAGTCATGCGCAAGCTGCCGACGCGTCAGCGGCAGGCTTTTGAGTTGCGCATCTGGCAGGGCCTGAACGTGGACGAAACCGCCCAGGTGATGGGCTGCTCGGAAGGCAGCGTTAAGACACATTTATTCCGCGCACTGAAAGTGCTGCGGCAGGAGCTGGAGGGAATCTGGCCATGAACAGGAATCTGGGCAAGGATTCGGAAATGGATTTTGAAGACGGGAAGGACCGGGAGTTTGCACAGGCCCTGCGTGAGGCGCTACGCGCCTCCGAAAACCTGGATGCCACGACCGCTGCCCGGCTGCGCGCTGCACGAATACGTGCCGTAACCGTGGCAGGCACAAGATCGGCGCCGCGCTGGGCATGGGCAGTGCCAGCCGCGCTCGCGGCCTCGGTGCTGGCCGCGCTGCTGCTGCCGTCTGGACATCACTCGGCCACGATGCAGCCGGAAACGCTGGCCGCAGTTCCCGCGCCGGAGGCACTCGATCTGCTGGCGGACGAGATGGACCCACAGTTCTACCGCGACCTCAGGTTCTACCAGTGGCTGGCGCAGCAGGATCACCATGCTTGAGGTCCTGATCTTCGCAGTCGCGGTTACCGCTGCCACGCCTGCACCACAGAAACAGCAGCGGACGGCGCAAGCGCCTGCGGCCGAGCTTCTGGAGTTTATCGGCGACTGGTCGGAAGACGAGGCGCATCAATTCCTCGACACGCGAAACAAGGGCGAAAAACCGCTGCCGGCTCTGGGCGGCAGCGGCCCCACTGAAACAAAGGACGTGCGTCATGAACGCTAGAACGATACTGCTGGTGCTGTTTGCCATGATGACCCTGCCCGCGCACGCAGCAGTGTCTTGGACTGACTTGAGCAATGGCCAGCAAGCGGCTCTCAAGAGCGTGCAAAAGAACTGGGCCAGCCTGCCGCCAGACCGGCAGGACAAGCTGGCGTTGGGCGCGGCGCGCTGGGCGCGGATGACGCCCGCTCAACACACGCGCGCGCAACAGCGGCTCGCGTGGTGGAAGAGCCTGTCACCACAGCAGCGCACGGGGATCCTTCAGCAGCGCGACGCCTACCGGCGCATGACTCCGCAGCAGCAGCAACGATTACGCGACAGCGCGCAGCGGTTTCACGCACTTCCTGCAGATGAGCAACAGCAGCTGCGTGAACGCTTCGAACAGTTGCAACTGAACGGGCAGTTGCCGCCACCGCCCACGCCGGACGCCGCGATGCCGGTTCCCGGTGGGATTGTCGCGCCCGGCGGAACACCTGCGGGATCACTTTTGCCGCCGGTGCATTAAATAACAGCGGCGGCGGTCAGCTAGGCAGGAGCTTTACCCGCTAACCTGTATTTCAGCGTCCGCAATGCGCACTCAGCCGAAATGGCAGACGTAGTGCAACGTTTCCAGCGTCTCGATCTCGAAGGATGAGTTGCCGGGCGCCATGAACGACTGGCCGCCGGCATATTCCGTGGCCGCGGCTTCGCCCGCGAGCTTCACGCAGCAGCGGCCTTCAATCAGCTCCATCACTTCCGGCGCACCGGTATTGAAGGTCAGGCGCGACGGCAGGATCACGCCCACCGACTTCTTCGTGCCGTCCTTGAGCAGCACCGTGTGGCTGACGCACTTGCCGTCGAAATAGACATTGGCTTTCTTGACGACGCTGACATTGTCGAACTGGGACATGGATGACGCCTCAGACGCGCTGCGCGATGGGCACGTATTTCTGCACTTCCGGCCCGATGTAGTCGGCGGAAGGACGGATCAGGCGGTTGTTGCTGCGCTGCTCCATGATGTGCGCGGCCCAGCCGGTGATGCGGCTCATGACGAAGATCGGCGTGAACAGCGGCGTGGGGATGCCCATGTAGTGATAGGCGGTCGCGTGATAGAAGTCGGCGTTGGGGAACAGTTTCTTCTCGTCCCACATGATTTTTTCGATGCGCTCGGAGATGCTGAACAGGCGCTGGCGGTAGGCTTTATCGCCGGTGAGATCGGCCGCGTCCATTTCCGCAAACTTCCTGCTCCACTGCTTGATGATGCCGTTGCGCGGATCGTTGGTCTTGTACACGCGGTGGCCGAAGCCCATCACCAGTTCCTTCTTCTCGAAGCGCTGGTGCAGGCCGCGGTCGGCATCGTCGGCATCCTTGAAGCTGGAGATCAGCTCCATCGCCGCCTCGTTGGCGCCGCCATGCAGCGGCCCGCGCAGCGCACCGATCGCGCCGGTGACGGCGGAGTGCATGTCGGACAGCGTGCCGGTGATGACGCGGCCGGTGAAGGTCGAGGCGTTGAATTCATGCTCGGCGTAGAGGATCAGCGACACGCCCATGCATTTCACGAATTCTGGATTCGGTTTCTTCTGGTGCAGCAGGTGCAGGAAGTGGCCGCCGGTGCTGTCTTCGTCGGTGACGGTGCTGATGCGCTTGCCGTTGTGCGAGTAGTGGTACCAGTAGAGCAGGATCGAGGGGAAGGCGGCGAGCAGGCGGTCCGCGACTTCCTGCTGCTGCGGGAACTTGGCCTTCTCGAATTCACCCTGTTCCGGTTCGAGGTTGCCGAGGATGGAGCAGCCGGTACGCAGCACGTCCATCGGGTGTGCGGTCTTCGGAATCTGTTCCAGCGTGGTTTTCACGCCGGCCGGCAGGTCGCGCAGGGTCTTGAGCTTGGCGACATAGGCCTTGAGCTCGGCTGCCGTGGGCAGCTTGCCCTTGAGCAGCAGGTGGGCGCATTCCTCGAAATTGCCGGCCGCGGCGAGGTCTTCCATGTCGTAGCCGCGATAGGTCAGGCCGACGCCGGCGACACCCACCGTGCAGATCGCGGTCTGGCCCGCGGAAACACCGGCAAGGCCGCCGGTCTTGGTCTGGGGTTTGGATTCAGCCATGAACTACTCCCTATGCTTGGGTATTGCGGAATTTGAAGAGCGCGGATTCTAGCCTGCCGCGGGGCTGCTTAGGCACCACCCGTTTGGATGGGATGCACACATACTCTCAGGGCACGGCTGCCGTCTTCAGGCGATTACACTTCCACCATCTGGAAATCGGATTTGGACGCGCCGCAGTCGGGGCAGGTCCATGTTTCCGGTACGTCTTCCCAGCGCGTGCCGGGGACGATGCCTTCGTCCGGCATCCCGATGGCCTCGTCATAGATGAAGTCACAGATCAGACAACGCCACTTTTTCATGGAGAACTCTCGCACACCCGCGCAGCAAAAAGGGCGGCGCGGTACTTTTTCGCGCGCCGCCCGGAAACCGGGGCCTATTATGCCGCAGGCTTGGCGTGGTGTGCGATCACTTTTTGCCGCAGGGACGGCTTGATGTTGGCCTTGCTCATGTCGCCCAAATGATAGGCCACCACCTTCGGGTTCATCACCCTGAACCACAAGGGCGTGAGGTAGGCGAGCATCACCATCGAGGCGTAGCCCGAAGGCAGTTGCGGGCTTTCGTCGAAATGGCGCAGGGCCTGATAAGAGCGCGTCGGGTTGGCGTGATGGTCCGAGTGCCGCTGCAACTGGTAGAGCATCAGATTGGTCACGATGTGGTTGCTGTTCCAGGAATGGCGGGGCTGGCAGCGCTCGTAGCGACCATTTTCCAGCCGCTGCCGGCACAGGCCGTAATGCTCCAGATAGTTCACCACTTCCAGCAGGCTGGAACCGTAGAGCGCCTGCAGCAGGATGAAGGGCAATACCTTCCAGCCAAACAGGCCGAGGGTCGCGCTGTAGAGAATGACGGTCAGGCTCCAAGCCTGGAGATTATGGTTGCTCCAGTGCCAAGCGCTTTTGCCCTGCCGCGCCAGGCGCTCCTTCTCCAGATTCCATGCGGAAACATGGCTGCCGATAACCACACGCGGATAGAACTGCCAGAAGGACTCGCCGTAGCGCGACGTTGCGGGGTCTTCTGGCGTGGCGACGCGCACGTGATGACCCCGATTGTGCTCGACGAAAAACATGCCGTAGCCGGTCTGCGCCAGCGCGATCTTGGCCAGCCAGCGTTCAAATGTATTGGTCTTGTGGCCTAGTTCGTGCGAAGTATTGATGCCGATGCCGCCGACAAAACCCGTGCCGAACACCAGCGCAATCCACTCATACCAGGCGAGATTGTAGGTAGCAACGATCCAGACGCCGTAGAAGAACGAGATGTATTGCAGCGTGACGGCCATGTACACGGCCCAGCGGTAATAGCGATCCTTTTCAAGGGCCGGGACGATGGATTCCGGCGGATTGCTGCGGTCTTCACCGATCAGCCAATCCATCACCGGAATTACGCCATAAAAGAAGATCATCGGCAGCCACCAGAACACGGAAAAACCGGTGGACTGCGCCAGCAGGCCGCCTATGACCGGCAAAAGCGCCACGGGCGCGCCCAACAGCCACAGATAGCGCTTGCTGTCTGTCCATGCGGCGGAGTTCAGAATCGCGGTTGTCATCGGTACTTCTCCTCAATGCGTGGCATGTGTAGCTTTGGTCTGCCGCTTTTAACAAACCAATCGTTCAATTAAATTAACCGATCGTTTAACTCATGTCAATCCCCGTGCGAAAGGGCGAGTTTACGCACATATACATCCGCTTATCCGCATAAGGAGATATAATCGAGGCAGTGTATTTCGCTCACGAGTTCCGTCATGCGTCAGCATCCCCGTCTTGCCCTGCTCGAACAGTCCCTGCGCGATCGCATCCTGGTGCTGGATGGCGCGATGGGCACGATGATCCAGGGCTACAAGCTGGAGGAAGCGGATTACCGTGGTACGCGCTTCGCCGACTGGCACCGCGACGTCAAGGGCAATAACGATCTGCTAGTGTTGACGCAGCCCGGCATCATCCGCGAGATTCACCGCAAATACCTGGAAGCCGGCGCCGACCTGATCGAGACCAACACCTTCAACGCGCAGGTAATCTCGATGGCCGATTACGGCATGGAATCGCTGGCCTACGAGATGAACCTGGAGGCAGCCAGACTGGCGCGCATTGAATGCGATGCGATGATCGTGAAGACGCCAGCGCAACCGCGCTTCGTCTGCGGCGCGCTCGGCCCGACCAACCGCACGGCCAGCATCAGCCCGGACGTGAACGACCCCGGCTTCCGCAACGTCAGCTATGACGAACTGGTGTCTGCCTATCTGGAACAGGGACGCGGGCTGGTGGATGGCGGCGTCGATGCGCTGCTGATCGAAACGATTTTCGACACGCTCAATGCCAAGGCCGCGATCTTTGCCTGCGAAACCCTGTTCGAGGAACGCGGCCAGCGCTGGCCGGTGATCATCTCCGGCACCATCACCGACGCCTCCGGCCGCACCCTGTCGGGGCAGGTCACCGAGGCGTTCTGGAACTCGGTGCGCCATGCGCGGCCGCTGGCAATCGGCTTCAACTGCGCGCTCGGCGGCAAGGACATGCGCCCCTATATCGCCGAGCTGGCGCGCCTCGCCGACTGCCGCATCTCCTGCTATCCCAACGCCGGACTGCCCAACGCCTTCGGCGAGTACGACGAGAAACCTGAAGACACCGCCGGCATCGTCGGTGAATTCGCGCAGTCCGGCCTGGTCAACATCGTCGGCGGCTGCTGCGGCACCACGCCGCCGCATATCAAGGCCATCGCGGAAGCGGTGCTCAAGACCAAGCCGCGCACGCCGGCGCAACCGGAACGCGCCTGCCGCCTCGCGGGCCTGGAGCCGCTCAACATCACCGGCAGCACGCTGTTCGTGAATGTTGGCGAACGCACCAATG
>JBOICL010000114.1:0-13009 GCA_050740055.1 Stenotrophobium sp. | reverse complement strand
TGCAGGCACTGTCTCGCGGCGACGACGTGCTCGCCCGCGCCCGCGGCCTGCTGGCGAGATCGCTGGGCCAGGGCGGCGCCGACTTGCAGACACTGTCAGCGCAGTTGCATCTTACACCGCGCACGCTGCAGCGCAAGCTGCACGACGCGCAGCTCAGCTACAGCCAACTGGTGGACGGCGTGCGCCGCGAATTGGCCGAGAGCTACATCGGCGATGCCTCGCTCGATCTCACCGACATCGCCTTCCTGCTCGGCTATTCCGAACAGAGCGCCTTCACACGCGCCTACAAGCGCTGGACCGGCCGCGCGCCGAAGTCGGCACGCGCCGAGAAGAAAACCACCTAGCTGGCTGGCGCCGCGCAGTCCTGGCTGTTGCTGCCGGTTGAACTCACCATCACCGTGATCTCGCTGGCACCCGGACAGGCGTCCAGCCGCAGGTACTCCGCACCCGGCGGCGAGACGATGCTGGCACCGTGCGCGGCGACCGCGTATCCCTTCGGATACTGCCTTGCGGGCAGCGCGATGATAGTCTCTGCATTTGCCGGAAAGCTACCCTGCCCATCCGCGCGCATCGTGAGATAGTCGAGCGAGAAGGTGCCGCTGGCTGCATCATAGCCGTAGCTCTTGGGCGTGCCCGCCACCGCCTGCGGATAGGGCCTCGACAACACCGCCAGCTTGGCGGCCTTGAGGTTGTCGCCCACCGGCGGCTTGGCTGGATCGAGCACGATGGCCTGCGTATCGCCCTGCCCGGTGGTGGTCGGATCGTTGCAGCCGCAGTAGTGCCATTCCTGCCAGCCGACCATATGACTGTCGGCGCGATCCACCATCGCCTCCAGATTGCTGGCGTCGTCGCTGGCACCGAACTCGGTCATCAGCAGCGCGTCGCCGGTCGCGGCCACGTGGCTTTCGGCATTGCTGAACACCAGATCATCGAGAGGATCGCAGGCCAGATTGCTGGAAGTGAACGGCTCCTGCAGACAGTAGTCGTGAAATGAAAATCCGGCTTGCGCGTCGCCGAGGTTGCCGACATTGGTCTGTACGCCGTTGTTAAAAATCACGTTCGGTTCGTACCAAACCAGATGCGCCGGATCGGCGCTGCGGATACCGGCGATGGCGCGCTTTTCGAAGGAAGCGAGACTGGCATCGAAAATCGGGCAGCCCACCAGCGGTAGCAAGCAGGTGGCGTACTGCGTGCCGGGCCAGGGCTCATTGAACAGGTCATAGCCCAACACGGCGGGATTGTCGTGGAAACGCTCGGCCACATGCTTCCACGCGGCGGCGTAGTGATCCTGCAGGCCAATGCCGTCGGCGGCTGGATCGTTGTTCCAGAAATGATCGAAGGAACGGTTCAGGCCCGGAATCAGGAAATAGTCGAGCGTGAACTGGGTCTGCGGCTGGTTGGGCAGGCCGTCGTCCTGCACCGCCCAGTCGGGGAAACCTTCGCCGCTGAACTTCTCGTTGTAGAGGTCTTGATGGAAATCCAGCAGCGAGACGATACCGTGCCGCGCCAGTGTGTTGACGGTAGCCTCGATGCGCGCGAGGTAGGCGTCGTCGTAGATGCCGGGCTGCGGTTCTACCGCCTTGTAGATCACGCCAAGGCGCACGTTGTTGTAACCCTCGCTGGCCAGAAACGCGGCGTCGTCTTCGCCAAAGCCGATTGCGTCTGGCGCATACGGCGGACGCTTGTAGACCATGTTCGTGCCATGCAGGATGACCACGCGCCCCTGCGCATCGGTGATCCAGCGGCCGGCGTGATTCAGCGGCAGCGCCGGAACCTGCGCGCCCGCGCTTTGCGTACCAGCGGGCGGCACTGAACTGCCGCAGGCGGCCAGCAGCGCCGCGGTCATTCCTGCCAGCAGACGAAACGTTTTGCTCATGGCTTTGGTCTCCGTGCGCGCGATGAAACGCGGGCTATGGTAGCGGCGGTGGCCATGTCCGAAGAACAATAAAAATCGCTCTCCGGAAGTGATAGCGGCGCTCGGCTCGATCCAGTACCGTCCGCGGCGCGCACCGGATCGACGTAATCCGCTGGTTCCGTTTCAGCGCCGGCCTGATACCCGGCGGGACTTCGGCTGGTGTGGCGGCGTCTGTGCGGGCGCTTGCGGCTGTCCGCGGTGCAACACGCATTGCCGCTGCACGTGCTCGCGGATGACTTCCGCCAGCCGGCGCGCACCGGGCCCCGCGTAGTCGCGGTCGGCAAACACCAGGTACAGCTCGGCCCAGCGTTCGGCTCCCTCGCGCAGCGGCAGGGGCTTGAGCACACCGCGTTCCAGTTCGTCGCGCACCGTCTCCTCCGCGTACCAGGCAAAGCCCAGGCCCGCGCACGCGGCGTGGATGGAAGTGGCCTTGTGGCTCACTGTCCAGCTCTGCTCCGCGCCCAGCCAGGTGCCGCTGCGACGCTGGCTGCCGCTGTCGCGGATCACCAGATGGCGATGCTTGCGCAGATCCTGCAGCGTCAGCTTGCGGCCGATCCGGTGCAAGGGATGATCGGGATGGGCCGCTGGGATGAAACGCATGCGCATCAGCGGATCGCCGGCGAAACCGGCCGGAATCTGCGAGCAGATCGCCAGATCGACCCGGTGCTGCAGCAGCGCTTCCTCAGTGCCGCTGAGCACGGTTTCGTACAGCTCAATGCGCGTTTCCGGCCGCTCTTCGGCGAAACGCGCGAAACATTGCAGCAATAACCAGGTGGGAAAGATCACCTCCACCGCCAAGCGCAGCTCCGGCTCCCAGCCGGCGGCGAGGTGGCCGGCCGCGTCTTCCAGCGCGCCTGCCTCCTCCAGCAGGGCCTTGGCGCGGCGATACAGCACCTCGCCGGTGGCGGTCAGGCGCGCCTTGCGTCCCACCACTTCAAACGCTTTCACATCGAGCAGCGATTCCAGCTTCTGCACGGCATAGGTCACCGCCGACTGGCTCTTGTGCAGGGACTCTGCCGCCTGCGCGTAGCCGCCCGCATCCACCACGGCCATCAGGGCCTGCCACTGTCCCAGCGTGATTTTCGGTGTGATGCTCATTTATCCAATAAATAGATTGATATGACTTAAATATTGTTCTTTTTTATCTATTAAGTAAATCGTTTAATGACGCCACTGAAATTCACAAGAGGTATCCCATGAACCAGCTACTCCAGATCAATGCCAGCATCTTTTCCAAAAACGGCCAGTCCAGCCAGCTTGCCAACCGCTTCGTCGCCGCGTTCCGCGAGCGCCATCCCGGTGCGCGCATCGTCCAGCGCGATCTCGCCGCCGAGCCGGTGCCGCACCTGACGGCAGAGAGTTTCGGCGCCTTCATCGCCAAGCCCGAAGAGCGTTCCGCAGCGCAGCGCAGCGTGATCGACTACTCCAATGCGTTGATCAACGAGCTAAAGGCCGCCGACGTGATCGTGCTGGGCCTGCCGATGTACAACTTCGGCGTGCCGTCTATGCTCAAGGCGTACTTCGACCACATCGCGCGCGCGGGCGTCACCTTTCGCTATACCGCGAATGGCCCAGAAGGCCTGCTCACCGGCAAGAAGGCCTATGTGTTTGCCGCGCGCGGCGGCCTCTACGTCGGCACGCCAAGAGACACGCAGACGAATTACGTGCGTGATTTCTTGCGCTTCATCGGCATCGACGATGCCGAGTTCGTCTACGCCGAAGGGCTTAATATCAGTGAGACCAGCAAACAGGCCGCGCTGGCGCAGGCCCACGAGGCCATCGACCGCTTGAAGCCGGCGCTGGAGCTGGCGGCCTGAACCTTCAGCATTCCCCTCACCACTGGAGCACCACATGAACACACTCACGCAATCCACCGAACTGCTCGGCCGCGTCTTCATGGCCGCGCTGTTCATCCTCGCTGGCTACGGCAAGATCACCGCCTACGCCGGCACTCAGGCTTACATGGCCTCGCAAGGCGTGCCCGGCGCGTTGCTGCCGCTGGTGATCGCGCTGGAACTGGGCGGCGGCCTGCTGCTCGTCGCCGGATTCCAGACGCGCATCGTCGCGCTGGCGCTGGCCGCTTTCAGCCTCGCCTCCGCGCTGCTGTTCCACCGCAATCTCGCGGACCAGACCATGTTCATTATGTTCTTCAAGAACGTGTCCATGGCCGGCGGCTTTCTCATCATCGCCGTGCACGGCGCCGGCCCGCTGAGCCTGGACCGCAGATTCGCAAAATCCTGATCTCACATTGTTCAAGGAGAGTGTCATGACCGCACGCAGCTTACAAAGAGTGATTCCTTCCATTCCCGCCTCAGACGGCGCGGGCGTGAAACTGCGCCGCAGCCTCGGCGCGAGCCAGGCGCTGCGGCATGATCCCTTCCTGATGCTCGACGAGTTTTTCTCGGACGATCCGAACGACTATCTCGCCGGCTTTCCCTCGCACCCGCATCGCGGCTTCGAGACGGTAACCTACATGCTCGACGGCCACATGCAGCACCGGGATCACATGGGCAACCAGGGCGATCTCGGCCCCGGTGACGTGCAGTGGATGACCGCCGCGCGCGGCATCATCCATTCCGAGATGCCGCAACAGAGCGAGGGCCGCATGCGCGGCTTCCAGCTCTGGATCAATCTGCCGGCGCAGGAAAAGATGAAGCCCGCTGCCTACCGCGACGTGCCCGCGCGCGAGATTCCAACGGTGAAACTCAAGGCCGGCGGCGAAGTGCGCGTGATTGCGGGCGACTTCGTGCAGGACGGCGTGCGCACCGCGGGCCCGATCCAGGGCGGCAGCACCGCGCCGCTGTATCTGGATGTGCGCCTGCCGGCTGGGGTGGAATTCGAGACGGCGATTACCGCAGGGCACAACTCCTTCGCCTACGTCTACGAGGGCGATGCCGTCGTGGGCACAGACGCAAAGCCGCTGCCGCAGCGCGCCGCCGGTCTGCTCTCTGACGGCGATTCGGTGCGCATCAAGGCCGGCGCGCAAGGCGTGCGCCTGCTGCTGCTCGCAGCCAAGCCTTTACGAGAACCGGTGGTGCAGTACGGGCCGTTCGTGATGAACACGCGGGAGGAGATCGAGCAGGCGATAGACGATTACCAGAGCGGCAAGCTCGCCGCAGCCTGATCGCACAAGCGCCGCTCCTGCACATCCATGCGCCCGCGGCATACAGGACATCCTGTCCATAAGAACCCGCCGACTCCGGAAGGAACCGGCGGGTTTTATTTTTCCTTCAGACGCCCTGCCGCACGATGTCGGAAGGCGTCAGCAGCGGAATCTGGATAGAACCGCTGAGTGTCACCGCCGGCACCAGCACGTCACGCGACCAAGTGACCGGGTACTGCGCGGTGAAGGCGTAGACCAGCAGCCCCAGTTGATCGCCCTGCTTGAGGCGGATACTGATGCCGTTCATGTCGCCCTTGTGATCGCCGAAGCCGCGGATCGGCGTGTACTGCGCATCCACCGGCTGCCAGTCCTGCGAACCGGCCGGCAGCACACCGACGGCGACAAACAGGATCGGGTCGCAGGCGCCGACGCCCAGCGGCGCGGCGCAACTGCTCTGCTCGGCGCCGGTCAACCCGGCCATGTTCAGCGACATGGTGGGAATGCCGGCGACCAGCGCGCCGCTGGCCGGCGCGGTGTAGAGCGGCTGCACCGACAGCAGCGCCTGGCGCACGTCCGTGCCGAGCAGCGAACCGACCACGCCGAGCAGGCTGTTGAGCTGCGGCGTGGTGTCGTTGACCGGGAAATTCTGGCCACCGTGCTTGATGTCATGCACCTGGATCGCATCCTTGTCGGCGATGCTCATGCAGATGTCGCTGCCGGTGGTGATGACCTGGTTCGCGGCGCCGGCGATGCCCTGCAGCTTTTCCTGGAACCAGGCGAAATTGGCATTCTGCACATTGATGCTGCCGCAGGCGGTCGCGCCGCCCGGCCCCTGGAACTCCGGTGGGTTGAGCGCGGCATAGAACGGGTCCAGCGCGGTCTGCAAATTACTGCCCGGCGGCACCGGCACCGTGCTCAAACCCACCGGCAGGATATGCCCCGACTGGTGCGACATCAGGCGCACATCGCCGCCCAGCGGCTTCAGGCACTGGTAGTTGGCGTAGCCGTTGTTGAAATTGAACAGCGTGTCCGGCATGCCCTGGGTGATCAGCGCATCGACTTTAGGAAATGGCGTGGGCGGCACTTTGAAAGTGTCCGGCACCGAAGTCGGCAGAATGAAACTCTGTGGCCCCGGCTGCTGGCCGTCGCAGAAATAGACGACGCTGTGATACTTGAAGAAGTTCAGGCCGGTGGTGGAAAACGAATTGGTCAGACCTGCCTGGATCAGCGTCTCGAAGATGGTCGAATCCTGGCGTGTCGGCTGGCCGGTGCTGACGCGAGCCAGCAGGCCCGGCAGCGCCGTGGCGATGGCGGTCGGATCGCCGCCGGCCAGGCTCAGCAGCGGCAACTCGCCCGCGCCGACCAGCGCCAGGCCCCAGCCGGACTTGACCACGTTGCCCTCGTTTAGCGCGTAGGTGAGGTCATGCGGCGTGATGTCGGGCGCGATCACGTGCAGGCGGTGCTTGGGGTCGGCGCCCATCAGCAGGAACTGGTACATGCCGCCGTAGGAACCGCCGTAACTCCCCACCACCATCTTGCCGTCATCGTGGCGGCGCAGGCCTTCGAGTTTCTCCGCCCAGTCGAGGATGGCGATCAGATCCTGGCCCTCGTAGTCCGGGTCCATCACGCGCACCGTGCCGCCGGATTCGCCGAAGCCGCGCTCGTCGATGGAGATCACGTAGTAGCCGTTGTCGTTGAGCTTCTTGATGAAGCTGCCCGCGGGCGCCGTGGTCTCGCGGCTGCCGCCGTAGCCGTGGCCCTGCAGCACCAGCGGATAGGTCTGGCCGACCGTGATCTGCGTCGGCTCGAACACCTGGAACACGACCGAGTCGCCGATCGGCGAAGTGATCTGCTGGCGATAGATGGTGCCCGCGCGATCCTTGGCCACCGGTACCAGCGGCGTGCCGTTCAGGTCCGCGCCCGCGCCTGCGCCCGACACAGCCGGCTGCGAACTGCTGCCGCAGGCTGCGAGTCCCAGCGCCAATACCGCGGCCACAGCCGCATGAATCCAGAAACGCATGAATCTTCTCCCCGACAATTTAAATGACCAATCCAATTAACCCGCCTGCCGAGCATGATATTCCACGAGCGACAACATCCTGCATGGTAAAACCGCCTTCAGGCATGGCTGTAGTGCCACCCGCTCCTGGCCATATGCTCAAAGATTATGTGTATTTATATTAATTATTATTGATAATTATTAATATTTAATAACATCATTTCACATCATCGCGCATAGAGCGGGTGTCGACACGGTGCTTGCCCGAAGGGCAATGGGTGCGGGAGGCAGCCGAAGCCCGCGACCAGTGCGAAGGTCGGCACCCAACCGCCCGCTCCCGCACCCGTTTTGCTGCGCAAAAACGCCGTGTCGTGGGCGGGTGGCGTCTGCGAATGCAGTCAAACCGGCCTATGCGTTAGGCTAGGCGCCTCAATTTCCACTTTCCCTTTCACTCCCAACCGGAGCCGCTCCATGCCTCAATACACCCCGCCCCTGCGCGACATGCAGTTCGTGCTGCACGAGATGCTCGACGTGCAAACCCATCTGCGCAAGCTGCCGCCGCACGCCGACATCGACACCGAGACCATCGACACCATTCTCGAAGAAGGTGGCAAGTTCTGCGCCGAGGTGCTGTTCCCGCTCAACCAGATCGGCGACCACGAGGGCTGCAAGTTCAAGGACGGCGTGGTGACCGCGCCGACCGGCTTCAAGGACGCCTATGCGCAGTTCGTCGAGGCCGGCTGGCCGTCGCTGGGCGCGGACCCAGCCTACGGCGGACAGGGCCTGCCGCATGTCGTGGACAGCGCCTTCATGGAGATGATGAATTCCGCCAACCAGGCGTGGACCATGTATCCCGGCCTGTCGCACGGTGCCTACAACGCGCTGCAGGCCTTCGGCACACCGGAGCAGAAAAAACTCTACCTGCCCAAGCTGGTGTCGGGCGAATGGACCGGCACCATGTGCCTGACCGAGGCGCAGGCGGGCACCGACCTCGGTATCCTCAAGAGCAAGGCCGAACCCGCCGGCGACGGCAGCTACGCCATCACAGGAACCAAGATTTTCATCTCCGCCGGCGAGCACGATATGTCCAAGAACATCATTCACCTGGTGCTGGCGCGGCTGCCGGACGCGCCGCCCGGCACCAAGGGCATCTCGCTGTTCATCGTGCCCAAGTTCATTCCCGACGCCAGCGGCAATCCGGGCAAGCGCAACACCATCGTGTGCGGCTCCATCGAGCACAAGATGGGCATCCACGGCAACGCCACCTGTGTGATGAATCTCGACGGCGCCATCGGCTGGATGGTGGGCGCGCCCAACAAGGGCCTCAACGCCATGTTCGTGATGATGAACAGCGCGCGCCTGGGCGTCGGCATGCAGTCCCTCGGCCTCGCCGAAGTGGCCTACCAGAACTCGCTGGCCTACGCCAAGGAGCGCCTGCAGTCACGTTCGCTGACCGGCCCCAAGCTCAAGGACAAGCCCGCCGATCCGATCATCTTCCACCCCGACGTGCGCCGCATGCTGCTGACACAGAAGGCCTATGTCGAGGCCGCGCGCGCCTTCACCTACTGGGCAGGCCTGGCCATCGACCGCGAGCACAAGCACCCCGACGAAAAAGTGCGCAAGGACAACGCCGACATGGTTGCCCTGCTCACGCCGGTGATCAAGGGCTTCATCACCGACAACGGTTATGAATCCACCACGCTGGCGATGCAGGTGTTCGGCGGCCACGGCTACATTCGCGAAACCGGCGTCGAGCAGTACGTGCGCGACGCGCGCATCAACATGATCTACGAAGGCACTAACACCATCCAAGCGCTGGACCTGCTGGGTCGCAAGGTGCTGGGCGACATGGGCGCCAAGCTGATGAAGTTCGGCAAGGTCATTACCGAGGTCATCAAGTCGCACGCCGAAAATCCGGCGATGAAGGAATTCACCGACCCGCTGGCTGCGCTGCTCGCCGAGGTGTCCAAGCTCACCGCCGAGATCGGGCAGAAAGCGATGAAGAACCCCGACGAGGCCGGCGCCGCCGCGGTGCCTTACCTGCGCGTGATCGGCCACCTCGTGTTCTCCTTCGCCTGGTGTTATGCGGCCGGCGTGGCGATCAAGAAACTCGATTCCGGCGACTCCTTCTACAAGGCCAAGATCGCCACCGCGCGTTTCTACTTCGCCAAGCTCTACCCGGAATCGGCGGCGATGATCAAGCAGTGCCGCTCCGGCGCGGCGTCGCTGATGGAGATGGACGCGGCCTTGTTCTGATGCCTTGAGCGGTCAAAGGCGGATGCCGGTGCAAACCGTCATCCGCTTTTTGTTTGTGCCTCCTCTAACAGCTGCGCCCTTGCCCCGTCACAAAGGTGGGCATGCCTGACTTGTTACCATATACTATAGGGGGGTATAGTATATTTACATGAGCCACCCCAATGCCCACATCGCCAACCCCGGGATCATCAAGCGCCTGCGGCGTGCGATCGGCCAGTTGAACACCGTCGTGGACATGATCGAGGAACATCGATCCTGCACCGATGTCGCCATGCAGCTTCAGGCCGCCGAAAAGGCAATCGCCCAGGCGAAGAAGACCTTCATTCATCAGCACATCGATAATTGCCTTGAGCCCGGTGAGACGGTTTCAAAGCAGTCCATGCAGGACCTGAAGGACATCTCGAAGTACCTTTAAGCACCGCTCCATGACCTCGTTCAACGAACTTCTCCAGCAGGGCAGCGCCCACGCCTGGCTCTTTGTCCCGAGCGCGATTCTGCTGGGCGCCCTGCACGGGCTGGAGCCGGGCCATTCAAAAACGATGATGGCCGCCTTCATCATTGCCGTACGCGGAACAGTCGCGCAGGCGGCCCTGCTCGGCTTGTCCGCCACGCTCTCGCATACGGCCGTGGTCTGGGCGATTGCGCTGATCGGCCTTCGTTACGGCAGCCGGATTTACAGCGAAAGCACCGAAGGCTTTTTCCAGCTCGTCTCTGCGGCGTTGATCATTGGCATCGCCCTCTGGATGCTGGTGCGCACCTATCGCGAGCAGCAGCGGGAAAAAGCCCAGGAGAACGATGACCACGGCCATTCTCATGATGAGAGCAAAAAAATAGCTACGCGTTACGGGACGGCGCTGCTGGAAATCTTTGAAGCAAACGTTCCGCCGCGGTTCCGGCTCCGGTTCGAGACGCGAGGAGGCGAGGAGGTTCTGTCGGCACACGCATACATCACGATTGAAACGATACGGCCAGATGGTGTGCACCAGTTACTCAGCTTCATAGCAAACAGAGATTTTCTGGAATCCGCCGAGGAGATTCCTGAACCGCATGCCTTTAGAGCCACGCTGCGGATCATGGATCAAGGCCACGCGTATGTTTACGACGTCGAGTTCAGCGAGCACAGCCAGGGTCATGATCACGCCGGCCTGGACATCTCAGCCCCCGGATTTCAGGATGCGCACGAACTGGCGCATGCCAGCGACATCAAGCGCCGTTTCGCCGATCGCAATATCACCACCTGGCAGATCGTCATGTTCGGACTCACAGGCGGATTGATTCCATGTCCAGCGTCGATCACCATCCTGCTGCTCTGCCTGCAACTCAAGCAGTATTCCCTGGGGCTCACGCTGGTCCTCTGCTTCAGCATCGGACTTGCGCTGACGATGGTGACGACGGGCGCGATTGCGGCGTTGAGCGTGCGGGAAGCGTCCCGGCGATTCAGCGGCTTTGGCACGCTGGCCCGTCGCGCTCCTTATGTTTCATGCGCGCTCATAACTGCCATCGGGCTCTACACCGGTTATATTGGATATTCCGCTTTAACCGGCTGAAGGGTTCCCACGCGCTGAAATAGTTCGCCTGAGTCTCATCAGTTCACTCGTTAAACAGGTGGGGCCAAATTCGTGCGCAACGCCAATTCATCAGCGGGCGCTGACTTGGGCCGCGTCACCCGGTCATGCCCGCGATCGGCATCGTCTTTCAGCAACTCATCCGCTAGCCTGGCAAAACAGGTCTGGAAAGCCGCGAGCGTCCACTGTCCGAAAATAGTATGGCCGCCCTCGTAAGCCTGCTCCTGGTATTCCTCCCGCGTGGTGACATAGCCCATGTAATCGTTGCAGTAGGTGCACAGCAGCACATGCCGGATGCCCCTTGCGCGCAGGCGTTCCTCGGCCACTTGCCGCAGGCGCTGGCCCGCCGTCGTGGTGAATTCGCCGGGGCAGCAGACCAGCGCGATCTGGCCGATGACGATAATTTGCAGCGGTAGTACCGTTGGCACCATCGCGCTTTTCGCTATCGCGCCGATGCGCGCCTGGCGCTTCAGCTCCTTGACCGTGGGATCGGCAAAACCGGGCAGCGCGAGCTTGTCGAGCTTCTGGCCGAGTATCCGCTTGCGCCCGGCTTCCAGCAGGATCGCCTTAGGCCCCTGCGCGGCGTAAAGACGGCGGTAGTAGGTCTGCTCCTCCTGCGTGTAGCGGCCGATATTTTTGTGCCGGTATTTTTTCAGCGCTCTCGCGATCACGCGGGCGGCGGATGCGAGCGCGCGCGGCATGCCCAGACCGTCTACCGGCGTGCCAACGAAAAAAGAGACCCCGTGGCAGGGCTCGCTGGTGCAGGCATCTTGATCGCCGTTGGCGAACTGCGGATCGGCCTTGATACCGGTGAAGTCGATATAGGAAAAAATCGCGTCGATGTCTCCGCTGATTTTTTCCTCGCGCTTTTCCTCCAGCAGCGACAGAGCGCGTTCACTCTGATAGCGGCCGTTGCGTTCCGCGTAGTCGTATTCCGCCTGACCCTTGATCCTGCGCCGTCGCGCGAGCTGACCCGGCCCGTGAAAATGCGGCGAGACATCGCCGGCGGTGGCCTGCGCGAAAATCGCGACGGCCTCCTGGGCGCCGGATTTTTTCAGCACGCTCTCGGCGTGTGCGGCGGCATAGCCCTTGTTGTCGCCGTCGTAGTTGTGCAGCGAGTTGCCGACGCAAGTCGCGTGCACGCCGAACAGGGACAGCAGCGCACGCAGTTCGCCGCCGCGGCGGACGCTCAGCAACTGCATCCTGCGATTCAGCGCGAGATGGGTTTCCGCTTCGCGCCTGGGCTTCACGTCCAGATTGCGGTTGTAGGCGCGCAGCGAGCGGTTCCACGCAACGGGCGTCTCGTCATCGAACGCGCCCTCAGCCAGGCCCAACTCGGCTGGAGCCGCGTTTTGCCAAGCCTGCACGATAGCGGCCATCGCCGCCTCGACGATTTTCTCCAGGTTTTCCGGCACGAAGCCCGGTGTCACCACGTTGTACAGCACATCGTGCGTGCAGCCGCCCGGCCCAGAATGCGTATGTGTGCAGGTCAGCACCAGCGCCGCCTCGTTGAAGTCCGCGCCCATGCGCCCGCGCAGTCGCTCGCACACGCCTGCGCGCATCGCATAGGTGACGTAGCCGAGGTCGAGACAGCAGAAAATGACGGACTGCTTCTTTTCATCGCGAAGAAAAAACGCGCGCGCAAACAGCGGCGACTGCTGCCCGCGCACGCGGTGATGCCACATGCCATAGCCCTGCATGGCGTAGCCCTGCGCGCTGACACGGATTTCCTGTTTGCTCCAGCCAATCTGGTACACGCTATTTCTCCTCCGATTGATCGTGCGCTTACGGCGCGTAACGTGCGCTGATTTTCGCATCCAGTTTCGTCACCCGCTGTGCGGGTCCGGCGCTGCTGTTTTGTTTATATTTATTTAATATATTTAATTATATATAATATTATATAACATTCACCGATGCCGAAAGAGCGAGAGCGGGCCGCCACGCGCGGCTGAATCAGCAGCGATAATGCGCCATGCCCAATGCCCCACGCGACCCGCGCGCCGAGCTTCTAGCCCACATCGGCTGGAACCGCCGCCTATCGCAGGCGCTCACCGCCCTGCAGCTGCCACTGGCCCGCGCCGTGCGAATCTGCGAGCAGCATCGCAGCGAATACCGCGTGCACGACGGCGCGCGGCTGCTCAAGGCGAAGCCGCATCCAGCGCTGCAAAAAC
>JBOICL010000113.1:0-15147 GCA_050740055.1 Stenotrophobium sp. | reverse complement strand
TTCGATGAGAGTCCGCAACTGCCGTCCGGCTACGCCTCGATGTTGATCCCGGCCTATATCCCGTTCCTGTGGTTCCGGCAGATGGACCCGCTGGTGGTCAGGCACTACAAGGGCGATCTGACCAAGGCCAATCTTTACCCACCCAAGCGCACGGCGCTGCTGACGCGCTGGGGCGTGAAGGACCTCGAAGGCGGCGCGCCGGAACTGTTCCCCGGCGCCCGCGCGACCACCGCGCACGCGCAAGCGAATGCGCCGCGTTACCAGTGCACCGACTGCGGCTATATCTACGACGAGTCCGCGGGCTGTCCGCGCGAGGGTTTCCCGCCCGGCACGAAGTGGTCGCAAATCCCCGACACCTGGCCCTGTCCGGACTGCGCGGTGCGCGAGAAAGTCGATTTCAGGAAACTCGACGAGGCGCAACCGCCGTGAACTTGCGCAAGTGGCAGTGCGCCGGCGACACGGTGTCTTTGCATGGCAAAGCGGGTGCGGGAGCCGGCGCTATGCACTGCTGCGGCAAGGGCGGCCATGAACTACCGTAAATGGCAGTGCGCCGGCTGCGGGCACATCTACGACGAGGCCGAAGGCTGCCCGGCCGACGGCATCGCGCCCGGCACGCGCTGGGAAGATGTGCCGGAAACCTGGACTTGTCCCGACTGCGGCGCGGCGAAGGGCGATTTCCAGTTGATGAAGGAATGAGGGCCGGACGCGGGCTGCGCATTGTTACCTGCTCTCCCGCTCCATCTGTTAAGTCCGAAAAGATTGTTTTTATATATTTAATTATTTAATAGTAATCAAATAAAAATAAACAACGTAGCAGAGCTTAACCCAGGGAGCGGGTGCCGACACGGTGCTTGCCCGAACGGCAATGGGTGCCGAAACGTGGCCGAAATACTGAGGAATGCTCCGGCTTGCATTTGTACCGGACGTTACAGTAATCTGCGCTGACCGACCAATCGGTCAGTCTCACTTTTCCTCGAACGTCATGGCCGTATCCACGCTGAAATCCAGGCTAAAGCCGCCGCCCGCCGATTGCGGCGCGGCCGTGTGCATGGGCCAGACGCAGATCCTCGGCGCGGCCATCGATCTGTTTGCCGCTCAGGGCTACGACGCAGTGTCGGTGAGCCAGATCGCGGCGCACGCCGGCGTCAGCAAGGCCAACGTCTATCACCACTTCGAGTCCAAGCAAGCGCTGTACCTGGCTGTGCTGCGCACCGCCTGCGACGAGCACGCCGGGCGCGTGGAAGTTCTGCTCGACGATCCGGCGCCTTCCGCCGAAAAGCTGCTCCGGCTGCTCACCACCGATCTGCGCGCGATGTTCAGCACGCCGCAGGTGCCGCGCCTGATCACGCGCGAAATCACCCACCAGGGTCCGCAGGGCGGCAAGCTGCTGGCCGAGCAGGTGCTGCGGCGCAATTTCGTCGCGGTGCTGGCGCTGTTCCACCAGGGCCAGGCGCGCGGCGAGTTCCGCGCCGACCTCGACGCCGCGGTCGCCACCGCCCTGCTCAAGGCGACCACCGTATTTTTCTTCCAGAGCTACGAAGTGCTGCGCCATCACGCCGAATTCGCCCACGCCATGAGCCCCGACCGTTACGCCGAACTCGCCAGCGACCTGCTGCTGCGCGGGTTGCTGGCCGAGCCGCGGCAGGCAGGGAAGGCGGCGCGCGGCCGCAGTGCCGGTACCACCGCTCCTGCAGATTCCGCGAGGACCCAATAGATGACTACTCCCTCCATCCGCCAAAAAATCATCCTGCCCGTGCTGGCTTGCGCGAGTGTGGCTCTGCTGTCGGCCTGCGCCGTTGGCCCGGACTTTCATGAGCCGGCCGCGCCGGAGGTCAAGGCTTACACGCCGGCGCCGCTGCCCGCGCAGACCGCCGCAACCGGCGTGCCCGGCGGCGCGGCGCAGACCCTGCAAAGCGGCGGCGACATTCCCGCGCAATGGTGGAACCTGTTCGAGTCGCCCAAGCTTAACGAGCTGATCCAGCAGGCGCTGGCCGCCAATCCCACCGTTGCCGGCGCGCAGGCCGCGCTGCGCAATGCGCAAGAAACCCTGCGCGCGGGAGAGGGCGCGCTGTTCCCGTCGATCACCGCCAAGGCGGGGTTTAACCGCGAGCGCAGTTCCGGCGCGTCTTTCGGCAATCCCGGCTCCAGCAGCAACGTCTTTAATCTCTATAACGCCTCGGTCGGCGTGAACTACTCGCTGGATATCTTCGGCGGCGTTCAGCGCGGTCTTGAGGCGCAAAGGGCGCAGGTCGAGTACCAGCAGTTCGTGCTGGAATCCACCTATCTCACGCTGGCCGCGAACACGGTGACCACCGCGCTGCGCGCTGCCTCGCTGCACGCGCAGCAAGACGCCACCAACGACATCATCACCGCAGAGGCGGAACAGCTACGCGTGATCCGGAAAAAAGTCGAACTGGGCGGCGCGTCCAAGGTTGACTCGCTGGCAGTGCTGTCGCAGGTCGCCGCGACTCGGGCGACGCTGCCGCCGATCCAGAAGGCGCTGGCGCAGACGCAGGATCAGCTCGCGGTTTACGTGGGCAAGCAGCCGGGTTCGTTCGAGCCGGTGAATCTCGACCTGACTGGCCTCAAGCTGCCGCAGCAACTGCCGCTGAGCCTGCCTTCGGAGCTGGTGCGCCAGAGGCCGGACGTGCGCGCGGCGGAAGCGCAGCTCCACGCCGCCAGCGCCAATGTCGGCATCGCCACCGCCAACATGCTGCCGCAGATCACCCTGAGCGGCGCCTACGGCAGCCAGGCGGGCATCGCGCGCGACCTGTTCAGCCCCGGCAGTTCGATCTGGAATCTCGGCGCGGGACTGCTGCAGCCGATCTTCAACGCGGGCGAACTCTCCGCCCAGCGCCGCGCGGCCATTGCCAGCTACGACCAGTCGCTGGCCAATTACCAGTCGGTCGTGAATGGCGCTTTCCAGAACGTCGCCGACGTGCTGGCGGCGCTGGACGCCGATGCGAATGCGCTGAAAGCCCAATACGACGCCTACGACGCCGCCGACAAGAGCCTGCAGCTGACGCAGAAGCAATACCAGTTGGGCGCGGTCAGCTATGTCGCCCTGCTCAATGCGCAGGGACTCTATCAGCAGGCGCGCATCGGCTATGTGCAGGCGATCGCGATCCGTTACGAGGATACCGCCGCGCTGTTCCAGGCACTGGGCGGCGGCTGGTGGAACCGTGGCAAGGACGGCGCCGCCGGCGGCGCGGCACAACCACCAAAACTCTAGATTCAGATTATTCATTCATTCACAACAAGCCATCGGTATGCGTGAAACGCGCATACCAGACTGGAGACTTATATGAAACGCTGGTTAGTCATGATTCTTGCCGTTGTTGCACTGATCGCCATTCTGGGCGGCATCAAGGGCTGGCAGATCTACTCGATGGTCCAGGGCTACAAGGCCATGGGCACACCGCTGCAGACCATCTCCACCATCAAGGCGGAAATGCAGGAATGGAAGCCGCAGCTCAGCGCCGTGGGCAGCGTGCGCGCGGTGCGCGGCGCCGATCTCAGCGCCGAGGTCGCGGGCATCGTTGACGCCATCCAGTTCAAGTCGGGTGAGAACGTCAAGGCTGGTCAACTTTTGCTGCAACTACGCGCGGGCGACGACATCGCCAAGCTCAATTCGCTGAAGGCCACCGAGAACCTCGCGCAGGTCACCTACAAGCGCGATCAGGCGCAGCTTGAGGCGCAGGCGATCAGCCAGGCACAGCTCGACAACGACGAAGCTAATCTCAAGAGCGCGCAGGCGCAGGTTGTCCAGCAGCAGGCGCTGCTGGACAAGAAAACCGTGCGCGCACCGTTTGCTGGACATCTTGGTATCCGCGCGGTCGATCTCGGACAGTATCTGAACGCGGGCACCAAGATTGTGACCCTGCAGCAGCTGGATCCGGTGTTCGTGGACGTGTATCTGCCGCAGCAGTCGCTGGCGCAGGTCGCCGCGGGCGCCAAGGTCTCAGTCACGACCGACACCTTCCCGGGGCAGACTTTCCCCGGCGAAATAGAGGCGATTGATCCCGTCGTTGATACCGACACGCGCAATGCGCAGATACGCGCGGCAATCAAGAATCCGGACCACAAGCTGCTGCCGGGCATGTATGCCGACCTCAGCATCCAGGTTGGCGAACCGCAGCACTACCTCACGCTGCCTCAGACTGCCATCACCTACAACCCCTACGGCGAAACGGTATTCGTGGTGATCTCCGAATCGGAGTTCAAGGCCGAGCAGGAAGCCAAGGCCAAGGCGGATGGCGACGATGGCAATGGCAACAAGACCGCGGACAGCGCGCCGGCAAAAGCGGACGACGGCAAGAAGCTGGTGGCCAAGCAGGTGTTCGTCACGGTCGGCCCGAACCGCGGCGACCAGGTGGCCGTTCTGACAGGCCTGAAGGCCGGTGATGAAGTCGTCACCAGCGGACAGCTCAAGCTCAAGAGCGGTACCGCCGTGCGGATCGATAACTCCGTGCAGCCTTCTGACGATCCGAATCCGAAACCGGTTGAAGAGTGATTCCCAGGAACAGGCCCCAGCCATGAATTTCACCGATATCTTCATCCGCAAACCGGTGCTGGCCAGTGTGATCAGTGTGCTGATCCTGGTGCTGGGCCTGCGCGCCGTGGCGCAGTTGCCCGTTCGTCAATATCCGAAGACCGAGATTGCGACGGTGACCGTGACGACGGCTTATTACGGTGCCAATGCGGACGTCATTGCCGGATTCATCACCACGCCGCTGGAGGCCGCGATCGCCCAGGCCCAGGGCATCGACTACATGAGTTCGAGCAGTCTCAGCGGCGTCAGCACCATCACGGTCAGTCTGCGTCTGAACTACGACTCCAGCAAGGCATTGACCGAGATCAACACCAAGGTTGCCTCGGTGCTCAACCAGTTGCCGCCGCAGTCACAGCAGCCGCAGCTGACAGTTTCGACCGGCGAGAGTACGGACTCGATGTATATGGGGTTCTACAGCGACACGCTGCCGGCCAACAAGATCACCGACTACCTGATCCGCGTGGTGCAGCCCAAGCTGCAGACCGTACCCGGCGTGCAGGCGGCGGAAATTCTGGGTTCGCGCCAGTTTGCGCTGCGTGCCTGGCTAGACCCGGTCAAGCTGGCGGCGACCGGGCTCACCGCCGCGGACGTCTATACGGCGATGGCGCAGAACAACTACATTTCGGCGATCGGCAGCACCAGGGGACAGATGGTCACGGTGGATCTTACCGCCGGGACCGATCTGCACTCGGTCGAGGGATTCAAGAATCTGGTGATCAAGCACAAGGGTGACGCCCTGGTTCGCCTGAAGGATGTCGCCAATGTCACGCTCGGCGCCGAAAACTATGATTTCAATGCGTCCTTCGATGGCAAACATTCTGTGTTCATCGGCATCAAGGTCGCACCCGATGCCAACCTGCTCAGCGTGATCAAGGGCGTGCGCGGGGTGTTTCCGGACATTGCCGGCCAGTTGCCGGAGGGTTTGAGCGGCAAGATCGTGTATGACGCGACAAGCTATATCAGCAGCGCCATACACGAGGTGATCAAGACCCTGATCGAGGCGCTGCTGATTGTCACCGCGGTGATCTTCCTGTTCCTCGGCTCGGCTCGGTCGGTGATCATCCCGGCTATTGCCATTCCGCTGTCGCTGATCGGTGGTTTCTTCGTGATGCTGGTGCTTGGATACTCGATCAACCTGCTGACCCTGCTGGCGCTGGTGCTGGCGATCGGCCTGGTGGTGGATGACGCCATCATCGTGGTCGAGAACGTCGACCGGCACATGATGAAAGAGGGCTTGCCGCCGTTTAAAGCCGCGCTGGTGGCTGCGCGGGAACTGGCAAGTCCCATCGTGGCCATTTCAGTGGTGCTGATCGCGGTCTACGTGCCTATCGGTTTCCAGGGCGGGCTGACCGGCACGCTGTTCTCCGAGTTTGCCTTCACGCTTGCCGGCGCTGTTGCGGTGTCGGCGGTGGTGGCGCTGACGCTGTCGCCTATGATGGCTTCGCGCTTCCTGCGTTCCGAGCACGGCGATAATCGCTTCGTGCAGATGATCGACCACAATTTCGAGCGCACCCGGCGGTTATACGAAAAGCTGCTCTCGGCCGGCCTGCGCAACTGGCCGGTAGTCGTGGTGTTCGGATTCATCATCCTCGCGTTGATCGGCGTACTGATGAAGATGTCGAAAAACGAACTGGCGCCGCAGGAAGATCAGGGCTTCATGATCGTTTATGGCTATGCCGAACCCAATGCCACGGTGCAGCAGATGGGGCTGTATTCCAAACAGATGTACAAGGTGGTCGATACCCAGCCTGAGCATCAGCATATTTTCCAGTTCGAGGGCGCCGGCGGGCTCAACACGGCGTTCAATGGCGTCATTCTCAAGCCTTGGAGTGAACGCAAGCGGGATGCCAACCAGATCCAGGCCAGCATCCAGGCCGGTGTCAACCATATTGCCGGTGCCACGGTCTATGCCTCGCAGCCGCCGCCTCTTCCATCTGGCAGCGGCGGCGTCAACACGCCCGTGGTTTTCGTGGTCGGCACTACCGATCCATTTGTCAACCTTGAGGAAGTGACCCGCAGAATGCTGGACAAGGCGAAGTCGAGCGGAAATTTCTACTACATCGATACCGATCTCAAGCTCAACAAGCCGCAGATCACGGTGAATGTCGATCGCGACAAGGTCGCTGCGATGGGTTTGACGATGCAGGGCGTGGGTTCCGCCCTCGGTGCGATGCTGGGTGGAGGTTACGTCAACTACTTCAGCATTTCCGGCCGTTCCTACAAGGTGATTCCGCAGGTGCAGCAGGCGAGCCGTCTCAACGCTGACCAGCTCAACAATTACTATATCCGCGCCGGCGACGGACACATGGTGTCGGCCTCGACCGTGGTTTCGCTCAAGACCGAAACCATTCCGACCCGCATCAGCCACTTCCAGCAGCTCAATTCCGCGACCTTCAGCGCGGTGCCCAGCGGCACCCTCGGATCGGCGCTCGACTATATGCGGCAACTGGCCAAGGAGAATCTGCCGTCGGGATACAGCATCGACTACGGCGGACAGTCACGGCAGTACATGCAGGAGTCCAGCGCATTTGCCCTGACGTTCATGTTTGCCGTGATCATCATCTTTCTGGTCCTCGCGGCGCTGTTCGAGAGTTTCCGCGATCCGCTGATCGTGATGATGTCGGTGCCGATGGCGATTTTCGGTGCAATGATCTTCATTTTCCTCGGCGTGGAAAATGCAACGCTGAACATCTACACCGAGGTCGGACTGGTGACGCTGGTCGGGCTGATCTCCAAGCACGGCATCCTGATCGTGCAGTTTGCCAACGACGAGCAGAAGGCCGGCAAGTCGAAGATCGATGCCATCATGACCGCCGCCGGCGTGCGGCTGCGTCCTATCCTGATGACCACCGCTTCGATGGTGCTGGGCGTGATGCCGCTGGTGGTCGCCAGCGGCGCTGGCGCGGTCGGCCGCAACCACATGGGTCTGGTGATCGCCAGCGGTATCTCCATCGGCACCCTGTTCACCCTGTTTGTGGTGCCGGCGATGTACCTGTTCCTCGCGCAGGACCACAGCAAGCAGCGCGCGCAGGACGAAGCGAACGAAACCCCGGAGCCGGCCGGCACTTAGCCGGTGCGCGATGTTTTGGGAGCAGTGGCTGTGAAATGCGATGCGGGCCGGTTTACCGGCCCGCATCATTTTCGTATCGATCGTGCCGAAGGTGGGAATCGAACCCACACACCCTTGCGGATACGAGATTTTGAGTCTCGCGCGTCTACCAGTTCCACCACTTCGGCAGGGCGGCGATTATAACGATCCCATGAGCGCACACCAACGCCGTTCCGATTTTTTTTACGAATTGCCGCCCGAACTGATCGCCCAGCATCCGGTCGAGCCGCGCAGCGCGAGCCGTCTGCTGCATGTCGGTCAGCGGCTTGATGACCGCAGGATTGCGGAGTTGCCGGACTTGCTGCGGCCGGATGACCTGCTGGTTTTCAACGACACGCGGGTAATTCCCGCGCGGCTGTTCGGACGCAAGCCGACGGGCGGGCGTGTGGAGATACTGGTGGAGCGTGTGCTGGGCGAGCGCGAGGTGCTGGCGCAGATCGGCGCCAGCAAGACGCCTAAACCGGGCGGCGCAATCGAGGTCGCGGATGCGAGCTTCACCATGATTGGACGCGAGGACGACATGTTCCGACTCCGTTACGAAGGTAGCGGCGCGGTGCTGGATTTTCTCGAACGCGCGGGCCAGTTGCCGCTGCCGCCGTATATCCGTCACGCCCCGGACAGCGCGGATGCCGAGCGCTATCAGACGGTGTTCGCACGCGAACCCGGCGCGGTCGCGGCGCCGACGGCAGGCCTACATTTCGACGACGCGCTGCTCGCACGCATCCGCGAGCGCGGTATCCGCACCGCTACGCTAACCCTGCACGTGGGCGCGGGCACCTTCCAGCCGGTGCGCGTGGATGATCTGGGCGAGCATCGCATGCACGCCGAGCGCTACAACATTTCTGCCGAGCTGTGTGCAGCGGCGGCGCAAGCGCGCGCGCGCGGTGCGCGGGTGGTAGCGGTCGGGACGACCGTGACGCGGGCGCTGGAATCCGCCAGCGCAGATGGCGAACTGTGCGCGGGAGCGGGGGAAACGCGGATTTTCATCACGCCGGGCTATCAGTTTTGCGCGGTAGATGCGCTGCTGACCAACTTTCACCTGCCGGAAAGCACCCTGATGATGCTGGTTTGCGCCTTCGGCGGCTACGAGCGCCTGATGGCTGCTTACCGGCACGCTGTGGCGTCGCGCTACCGATTCTTCAGCTACGGCGACGCCATGCTGATTGAGCCAGTCCAGAAATAATTTTAGTCTAAACAAGTAGCTGGCTGACTTCGGGCGTGAGAGTCTTTTATCTTTAAATGAGAAGTATTATCATTAACTCCTCGCTTCACGATTGCCTGGAAAGTTAATGAAAATGCTGCATCGCTCCACGTTCGCTCTTCTGATGCTGTCCGCCGGCATCGCGCAGGCCGCGCCTGCCGAGTTCAACCTCAGCATCCGCAATCACCGCTACGAACCGGCTGAGCTGACGGTTCCTGCGGGCCAGAAAATCAAGCTGATGGTGCACAACCTCGACGCTACGGCCGAGGAGTTCGAGAGCTATCAGCTGAATCGTGAAAAAGTGGTCCCCGGCGGCCAGTCGGTGCCGGTCTTCATCGGGCCTCTGGATGCGGGCGTTTATCCCTTCTTCGGCGATTTCCACCAGGACACCGCCCAAGGCAAGCTGATAGCGAAGTAAGGAGTTTCCATGCTCGCCACCGCCATCATCGTGTTCCGCGAAGTGCTGGAAGCCGCACTCATCATCGGCATCGTCTGCGCGGCCACGCGCGATGTGCGCGGGCGCGCACTATGGGTGATCGCGGGCATCGCGCTCGGCGTCCTCGGCGCGGGCACCGTCGCGGGCTGCGCCGACATCATCAGCAACATGGCGCAGGGAGTGGGCCAGGAACTGTTCAACGCGGGCGTCCTGCTCACGGCGGTGCTCATGCTCGGCTGGCATAACATCTGGATGGCCGGCCACGGCCGCCAGATGGCGGCGCAGATGAACCAGGTCGGGCGCGAAGTGACTGCCGGTTCGCGCTCGATGGTGGCGCTGCTGCTGGTCATCGCGCTGGCGGTGCTGCGCGAAGGCTCAGAGGTGGTGCTGTTCCTCTATGGCATCGCGCTCGGCGGCTCGCGGCCCTTGTCGATGGCCGCGGGCGGTGTGCTCGGTGTGATTGGCGGCGCCGGAGTGGGGCTGGTGCTCTACCACGGTCTGCTGCGCATACCGATGCGTCACTTCTTCACCGTCACCAGTTGGCTAATCCTGTTGCTAGCCGCCGGCATGGCCTCGCAGGCCGCAAACTTCCTGGTGCAGGCCGACCTGCTGCCTGCGCTGGGCACGAAGATCTGGGATACCTCCGGCCTGGTTTCCGCCGGTTCGCTGTTCGGCCAGACCCTGCACACACTTATCGGCTATGACCCACGTCCGGCGGGCATGCAGTTGCTGTTCTACGTTCTCACTCTCGTCATCATAGGAATCGGCATGAAACTGTTTGCACCGGGCTCCAAACCCGCTCCCCGCAAGATCGCCGCCGCTGCACTCGTGCTCGGCGCCTCGGCCATGCTCGGCACGCTGGTCGTGCCGGATCGCGCCTACGCCGCGCCATCCGATCACGTCTATCGCCCGATCGTCGAATACCGCGAGTCGGAACTGGAATTCAAGGGCGGATATCTCCACGACTCCGATCCGGCGCTCAACACCACGCAGTCCTACAACATCGAAGTGGGGCATGGCTTCACACCCTGGTGGTATTTCGAGTTGAACAACGAATTCATCAAGGATCCGAACCAGAGCCTGAAGCCCGGATCGATCGAATTCGAAAATATCTTCCAGCCCTTCGACCAGGGCCGGTACTGGGCGGATATCGGGTTCTTCGTCGAGTATGAGCAGGTCTATGCGGGCAGCACGCCCAACAATCTCACCTATGGCCTGCTGCTGGAGAAGCAGATCAGCAGGGCTGTGACCACGCTCGACCTGCTCGCGCATAACGAGGTCGGCATGGGCGCGGGCAGCGGCACTGATTACCAGTACCGCACCCAGACGCAGTGGCACACCGGCAACCCGGTGGACTTCGGCTGGCAGGGTTTCGGCACGTTTGGCCACGACAGCACGCATAACTGGGGGCCGGCAATTTTCGGCATGACCCACCTGGGCGGCAACGCGGTCAAATACGATGCCGCCGTGCTTGCGGGACTAGGCAGCCAATCACCCAGCTGGATTGCGCGCTGGAAAGTGGAGTACGAGTTCTACTAGGGCATGAGTCCGGCGTGGTTCGTGGACGCTGCATGAGTTGTCAGCGAATCTCATCACGCGCCTGCGCTTAAAATGCGCGCATGAAATTTCAACTGATTCGTCAGGATGGCCACGCGCGGCGTGGCCGTCTAGTTTTTGCGCGCGGTGCGGTGGAGACGCCAGCCTTCATGCCGGTGGGCACCTACGGTACGGTCAAGGCGATGACGCCGGAGAGCGTGCGCGACGGCGGCGCGCAGATCATCCTCGGCAACACCTTTCACCTGATGCTGCGGCCTGGCGAGAAGGTGATCAGGGACCTCGGCGGTCTGCACCGCTTCATGAACTGGGACGGGCCGATCCTCACCGACTCCGGCGGCTTCCAGGTGTGGAGCCTGTCAGAACTGCGCAAGCTCACAGAGGAGGGTGTGGCGTTCCAGTCGCCCGTGAACGGCGACCGCATCTTCCTCACGCCTGAGCGTTCCATCGAAGTGCAGCATGCGCTCGGCTCGGACATCGTCATGCAGTTCGACGAATGCACGCCGTATCCGGCCACCGAGGCACAGGCGCGTGCGAGCATGGAACTGTCGGCGCGCTGGGCGGTGCGGTGCAAGCAGGCGCATGGCGACAATCCCCATGCGTTATTCGGCATCGTCCAGGGTGGCATGCATGAAAACCTGCGGCGCGAATCCTTGCAACGGCTGACTGAAACCGGTTTCGATGGTTACGCGCTGGGCGGCTTGTCGGTGGGCGAGCGCGAAAACGAGCGCCTACACGTGCTCGACGCCATCGGCCCGCAGCTGCCGGTGGACCGGCCGCATTATCTTATGGGCGTCGGCACTCCGCGCGACCTGGTGCAGGCGGTGGCGCGTGGCATCGACATGTTCGACTGCGTGATGCCGACGCGCAATGCGCGCAACGGGCACCTGTTCACCCACGCGGGTGTGGTCAAGATCCGCAACAGCGCGCACAAGACCGACGGCGCGCCGCTCGACGCGCAGTGTGACTGTTACACCTGCAAGAATTACTCGCGCGCCTACCTGCACCACCTCGACAAGTGCAAGGAAATCCTGGGCGCGCAGCTCAACACGATTCACAACCTGCACTACTATCAGGATGTGATGCGCCGTATCCGCGCCGCCATCGAGGAGGGCAACTACGCCGCATTTGCGGCAGACTTCCTCAACGCACCCGCCTGACGGAGAAACAACTATGGACTGGAAACAAGGCCGCCGCAGCGACAATGTCGAAGACGATCGCGGCGCATCATCGGGCGGTGGTATCGGCATCGGTCATCTGGGCGTAGGCGGGGTCGCGGCAGTGGTGGTCATCAGCCTGTTGCTGGGCCAGAACCCCTTGCAGATGCTTGGGCTCGTCGACCAGATGCAGGGCGGTGCACCGGCGCAGACGCAGTCCGCGCCGCCGCAGAATGACCGCAATGCCGATTTTGTCCGCGCCATCCTCGGCGAGACCGAAGATGTCTGGGGCGGCATCTTCCAGCAGGCAGGGCAGACCTATCAGCCGCCCAAGCTCATCATGTTTTCCGGCCGTGTGAGCACCGCATGCGGTGGCGCCAGCAGCGCCTCAGGGCCGTTCTACTGCCCCGGCGATCAGCGCGTGTACTTGGACGTCACCTTTTTCAACGAGATGCAGGCCAAGCTCGGCGGTGGAGGTGACTTTGCCGATGCCTACGTGATTGCGCACGAGGTCGGCCACCACGTGCAGAACCTGATGGGCACTTCCGCCAAGGTCGATCAAGCTCGCGCGCAGGGGCAGGCCATGGAAGGTGCGGACGGCCTGTCGGTGCGCATGGAATTGCAGGCGGATTGCTACGCCGGCGTCTGGGCTTTTCAGGCGCAGCAGCGGCATCACTGGTTGCAGGACGGCGATGTTGAGCAGGCGCTGAACACTGCCACCGCCATTGGCGATGACCGCCTGCAGAAGCAGGCCCAGGGCACCGTCGTACCCGACTCCTTTACCCACGGCGGCAGCGAGCAGCGGGTGCGCTGGTTCAGTGCCGGATTCAAGAGCGGTGAAGTGGGCCGCTGCGATACCTTCTCCGCGAAAACGCTCTGACCGACGTCACCCGCTGATCGCCAACAGGCCAAGCGAATGTTATATTTAATTTACTTAATAAGTAGTTATTAATTATATTAAAACACATTCCCTGCGCTGAAACGAGAGAGCGGGTGACGCCGATGGCGTCCTGCGAATACCCGCTCAGATCAGCTTTTCGATGTCCTTGTCGATCTTTTCCGGCGTGTCGATGGAGCCGTAGCGCTTCACCACCTTGCCCGACTTGTCGACCAGGAACTTGGTGAAGTTCCACTTGATGCCTTCGGAGCCGAGAATGCCGCCGGCCTCGCTCTTGAGGTACTGGTAGAGCGGATGCGTGTTGGCGCCGTTGACGTCGATCTTGGCGAACATCGGGAAGCTCACCTCATAGGTCAGCGAGCAGAAATTTTTGATCTCGTTCTCGTCGCCCGGCTCCTGGTGGCCGAACTGGTCGCAGGGAAAACCGAGCACTTCGAAGTCCTTGCCCTGGTACTTGCGGTGCAGCGCTTCCAGGCCCTTGTACTGCGGCGTGAAACCGCACTTGCTGGCGACGTTGACGATCAGCAGCACCTTGCCCTTGTAGGCTTCCAGTTTCTGCGCGCCGCCGTCGATGGTTTTCGCTTCAAAGTCGTAAATGCCCATGTCCTAACTCTCCTTGGAAATCCTGGATTTCACGATCGCGCGGTGGACCATGAAGTAATACAGCGTGCCCAGCACCACCGTGCCGCCGATGATCCATAGTGTAATCCGGTGCAGGTTGCCTTCCATCAGCGCGGTGTCGCGCCCGGCCTGCACGCCGACCCAGCACAGCACCGAGCACCACAGCGCCGAGCCGAGCAGGGTGAACAGCGAATAGCGCCAGAAATTCATCTCGACGATGCCCATGGGGATGCCGATGAGGTGGCGGATCACCGGCAGCACGCGCGAGAAAAACACGCCGCCCGCGCCGTATTGCGCCGCCCAACCTTCGGCCGCATGCACCTTGTCTTCGGTGATCAGGAAATAGCGGCCATAGCGCAGGATCAACGGCCGGCCCGCTAGCCGCGACACCCAGTACATGGTGACGGCGCCGAGCCAACTGCCCAGTGCGCCTGCGATGACGATGCCGGCGAAGCTGAGGCCGCTGTCCCCGCGCGCGGCAAGGATGGCCGCGGGCGGAATCACGAATTCGCTTGGCAGCGGCAGGATCGAGCTCTCCATCGCCATCAGCAGCACGATCAGCGGATAGCCGCCGGTGGCGAGTTGCGCGAGATACCAGTCGATGAGAGGTTTGAACATTGTTGCTATGTGTCCGTGTGCTCCCTCACCCCTGCCCCTCTCCCGGAGGGAGAGGGGGAATCAGAGCCTCTCCCTCCGGGAGAGGCCGGCGCGAAGCGCCGGGTGAGGGATGCTTTAGAAATTCACCGCATCCAGCGTCATCATTTCTTCCGCCGGATTGCGCACATTGGCCAGCAGCGCCGGCACCTGCGACAGCATGCGCTGGGCGAAGAACGCGGCGGTTACGCGCTTGGACTGGCGCAGTCCGGCGTCGCTGTGGTTCGCAGCGGCCTGCGCCATGCGCAGCCAGTTCCAGCCCAGGTAGGTCAGGCTGAAAGCGCGCTGCAAATCCACGCAGCAGAAAGCGGCGTCGTCCGGCGTGCTCTTGTAGGACTGCTGCACCCACTTCGTGGTGGCTTCGAGTTCGTCGATGGCGGTCGTCAGCGGCTTGCTGATGAAGTCGAAATCCTTGCCGGCGGTCTTGATGCTGTCGCGTGCCTTGGCGAAGAAACGCTGCGGCAGGCGGCCGCCGTTCATCATCAGCTTGCGACGCACCAGGTCCATCGCCTGGATGCCGTTGGTGCCTTCGTAAAGACTGAGAATCTTGGAGTCGCGTGCGATCTGCTCGACGCCATGCTCCTTGATAAAGCCATGACCGCCGTAGACGTTGATGGCAAGGCTGCCGAGATCGAAGGCGGAGTCGGTGCAGAAGGATTTGACCAGCGGCGTGTTGAGGTCCACCCAGTCCTGCGCTTCCTCGCGCACGGCCGCGTCCGGGTGATGCTTGGCGATATCGACGTACATGCCGGTCTCGTAGGCCAGCACGCGCGCGCCCTCGGTGGTGGCCTTCATCTGCAGCAGCATGCGGCGCACGTCCGGGTGCTCGATGATCTGCTCCTTGCCGTTGAAGGCCTTGCCCTGTTTGCGCTCCTGCGCGTAGCGGATCGCGTTCTGCGTTGCCAGCTCGCATTGACCGAGGCCCTGCATGCCGACCAGGATGCGGGCCAGATTCATCATCACGA